>NZ_JBEORR010000003.1:0-172187 GCF_040302345.1 Streptomyces sp. NPDC126510
CGCGGCCTCGCGGGCGGCGCCCTTCGCGCGCTCGCCGCGCCCCCGGGGGGGCTGCCCCGCCCCGGGGGGGGGGGGGGGCCCCCCCCCCCGGGGGGGCCCCCCCCCCACCGCCGTTTTTTGTGCCTCCACCGCCGTTCTCCGTGGCCCCACCGGCGTTTCCGTGCCTCCGTCGCCGTATCCGCGCCCCGGTCCTCGTTTCCCCGCCCACCACGTCCCGCGTCACCGCGTCACCGCGTCACCGCCTCACCGGCTCACCGCGGCAGCGGAAGCAGCCGCTCCGGTCCTCCCTGCTGCTCCGCGCGCAGCTTGGCGCGCAGTTTCCGCTCCTTCTCGGACAGCGGTCCGGGCGCGACGGGCGGTGGTACGCCCTGGACCGTCTCTCCCGGCGGTACCGGCGGCTCGTAGTGAGTGGGGGCCGTGCGGACGGTGAGGGCCGTGGTGCCGATCAGGGCGACCGTGAACGCGATCGCGGCCCGGGTCCAGAAGCGGGCCCGGCGCTCCCCGCTTCTGCGCACGACCGGCGGTTTGGCGGCCCGCAGTCCCTCGGTGGAGGCCAGTTCGACCAGCCGCCAGTGCAGGGTCTCCGGGTCCGCGAGCTCCGGCAGCCGCTCGGCCAGCGCCTCGCGTGCGTGCACCAGCCGGTTCACGGCCGCCCGGGTGCTGGCCTCCGTCTCAGCCGCCGTCTCCGGCAGGCCGAGTCCGACCCCGTCGTAGAGCACCAGGGTGCGGCGGTAGGACGGCGGGAGCTTCAGCAGGGCGTCGATCAGCGCCCGGTCGAGCGCGTCCGGCGGCGGCGGTTCGGGGAGCCGGTGGCGCGGCCGGAGCCGGTTCCACGGGGAGAGCGCGCTCTCGTACGCCATCGCGCGCACCCAGCCCGCCGGATCGCGGTCGCGGGCCACCTCGGGCCAGCGCTGCCAGGCGATCCGGAAAGCCCGCTCCACCGAGTCCCGGGCCAGTTCGCGACGGCCGGTCAGCAGATAGGTCTGCCGGACGAGTGCGGGGGCGCAGAAGGTGTACAGCGCGTCGAAGGCCTGATCGGGTGTCAGCGCGGTGATGGCGTCGTCCGGCCGGCGCGGCGGTGTCGTACGCGGGCGCTCGGCAAGGATGACGCGGTGTCCGTGCGGGACGGGGGTGCGGCTCCGGTCGGGGACGGTGACGGGACCTCGGCCCCGGTCCTTCGCGGCGGGCCGTTTCCGGCCCGTGGCTGCGGCCTTGCGCCGGGCTCGTGCGGACCGTCGTGCGGACGCGGCCCCGGGTGACGGTTCCGGGTCGTCGGGTTCGGCGGCTCCCTCCTGCGGAGGCGTCACCTCCGCCTCGTCGCCCAGTGAGTGGAGCAGCTTCGCGTACTTCTCCCCGTTGCGGCCGCGTGGCGTGGAGCGGCCGGTCTCCCACCCGCGCACCGTCTCGCTGGTCACGCCCACCCGGGAGGCCAGCTGAGCCCGCGTCAGCGAGGCGGCCTCGCGCAGGCGTCGGCGTTCCTTGGGTGGGGGGAGCGGGAGGGCAGGGCTCTGCGTCACAGGGCTCGCCTCCGTCCAGAAAAGTACATGAGCGTATTTTTAGCGACACAGCGAGAGTTCGCCTGTTACGACAGTAAAGCGCGTGTCGTTGGGAGCATGGCGGTCGTGATCGAGATGACCGCTCGCCGAGGTTCGCCGTCACCCCTGCTCACCCGGATGCGCGACCGTTCCCCCGGACTGGCCGACGGCTTCATGGGGGGCGCGCTCGCAGCGGTCCTCGGGCTCGCGTCGTTCGCCGTGCTCGTGACGCTGCTGTGGATCAGCTCGCCGTACCCGGACAGCGGACCCGGTGGCGCCATGCATGTGGCGGCGGCGCTGTGGCTGCTGGCGCACGGTGCCGAGTTGGTCCGCACCGACACGCTCTCCGGTGCCCCCGCCCCCCTCGGCCTGTCGCCCCTGCTGCTGCTCGCCCTGCCGGTGTGGCTGCTGCACCGGGCGGCGCGGGACGCCACGGACGGCGGGGGCGAGGACGACGACCTCGAGCAGGACGCCGAGGGGGACGCGAGCCCGCCCCCGGTCTCCGCCCGCACCGCGTGGGCGGGCGTGGTCCTCGGTTACCTCGCCGTCGCCGCGCCCGCCGCCCTCTATGCCGCGGGCGGTGTACTGCGGCCATCGTGGGTGTGGACGGGGGTGTGCGTTCCGCTGGTCGCCGTCGTGGCGGCGGGGGCGGGCGTGTGGTCGGCGTACGACCGTCCCGGCCGGCCGCTGCGGCGGCTGCTGGGCGTGCTGCCGTCGGGACTGCGCCCGCTGGTGCTCGGTCCGGACAGGCGTCCGGGCATCGCCGCCAGGGCTGCGGCGGCCGGGGTGGCGGCGCTCCTCGGGGGCGGCGCGCTGCTGGTGGTGGTCTCGCTCGTGGCGCACGGCGCGACGACCCAGGCGGGTTTGCTCCGGCTGACCGAGGGGTGGTCGGGGCGGTTCGCCGTACTGCTGCTGTGCGTGGCCCTCGTCCCGAACGCGGCGGTGTGGGGTGCCGCCTACGCCCTCGGCCCCGGCTTCGCCCTCGGCGCGGGCCATGCGGTCGGTCCGCTGTCCTCGGCACCGGCCCCGCTCCTGCCGCCCTTTCCGCTGCTGGCGGCGGTGCCGGAGGCCGGGGAGGGGACTTGGGTGCACTGGGCGGCCGGGGCGGTGCCGTTGGTCGCAGGGGTGGTCGTGGGCTGGACGGTGGCGAAGGCGGCGGCATCCGGGGAGCGCGGCGGGACGCGGCCGGGTGGTACGCGGGCCGCGCCATGGCCGGCCGGCCGCACCGCCCGTGCCGCCGCACTGGCGTCGGTCCTGTGCGCGGCCGTGCTCGCGGGACTGGCGGCGCTGTCGGGCGGCCCGCTCGGTTCCGACGTGCTGTCCCGCTTCGGCCCGGTGTGGTGGCAGGTCGCCGCCGCGACGCTGGCCTGGCTGAGCCTGCTGGCGATCCCCACGGCGGTGGGAGCCCGGGCCTGGTGGGGCCGGACACCCGGGTCGGAGGAGTCGAAGATCGGCGAACAGCGGAAGAAGGTGACCGGAGGACGGACCCGGAAGGCCGACGGCCGCGGCCCGTTCACACGCGCCGGAGTAGCGGGGATCGCAGGGGTGGCCGGGGGCACGGAAGCCGCCGAGGGTGCTCGGGGAGGCGATGCGTCGGGTGGTGGCGGAGGCGGCCCCGCCCCGGACGCGCTCTACGCTCCCTACACGCCGTACACGTCCTACGAGTTCGACGCCCTGCAGGACCGCGACGGGGACCTCGAGCCCTACGACTTCCTGCCGTCCGACCCGGGCCGAGGCCGGTACCAAGTTCCGGCCTCGTATGAAACCCCCGCCTCGTACGAAACCCCTGCCCCGTACGAAACCCTTGCCCCGTACGAAGCGCCGGACCAGCCCGACCGGCCCTCCCCGCCGGAAAGTCCCTGAGCGTCAGTCGTTCGTCCCCAGCACCCCGCGGAGCTCCTCCGGCAGAAGCTTGGAGCAGGACTGCTTCGCCTCGTTCGTGAGGGCGTCGTTGGTGCACGTGTAGTAGTCGCGGTAGACCAGCTGCGCCGTGAAGGACGCGGCGACCAGGGCGATCGCCAGGGACGCCGTGACCAGGCCGCTCACCGCAGCCGTCGTCTGGGGGCGGCCGCCGCCCTGCTGCTCGGGGGCGGGGGAGTCCGGGTCGGCCTTGCGGGGCGCCGCGCGCAGGGAGCTGATGGCCCAGTAGAGGGCGAGCGCGCCGAGCAGCAGCGCCACGTACGGCCAGCTGAAGAGGGCGAAGAAGAAGGCCCACATGCCCGACAGCAGGGCATAGCGCGCCCGGCGCTGAGCGGGATCCGCCGGGTCCCAGCGCATGTTCGGGCCGCCACTCTGGGGGCCGCCGCCCTGGCCCTCGGGCCCGCCGCGGGGCCGCTCACCGAAACCGCCGGGGGAGCGGCCGGGCTGCTGGTCGCTCCACTGGCTGCCCCATGCCGAACGGCCGCCGTCCTCGCCGTTCGAGGAGTCCTCTCCCGACGGGCGTCGCGGCTGCCAGGGCCGGTCCGGCGTGCCCTCGGGCGGCGGGGCGAAGGGGTTGTCCTCCTGAGATCCGCGGCCCTTACGGTCCTCGCCGTGGCCGTCCGAAGGTGCGTCGGGCGGTGAGCTGGGGCGCTCCCGCAGCAGCACGGCGCCGCGCTCCCCTCCCTGCGGCGGCAGCTGGGGGAACGTGAGGAGTCGCAGGCTGCGGTCCGGCATCAAGTGAGCGTCTTCCCGTTGGTGAGGAGGAATGAGTAGACAGAACGGAACGGCGTCGGACCCCGGTCCGTCACCTCCTGAACGCACCACGTCCGGACGTCGTTCCCGAACCGGCTCCGTCCAGACGCTACCTTCCGGCCCGGCCCCCGTCCCGTGGGGGCCGTCCGGTGTGCCGGTATCGTTGCTGACGGTCGGCCGGTTCGTAGGCTTCCCCGTATCCGGGGACACAAAGCATTCGTATGAATGCACAAAGCGCTGCGTGCCGTCCACCCTGGACAGACGCTCCCCCGAGAAAGGCCCCCACCGTGGCCGCCAAGCCCGTGGCCCCGCGCGCCAAGCGCCTCGTCGTGCTGGTCTCCGGATCCGGCACCAACCTGCAGGCGCTGCTCGACGAGATCGCCGCCGCCGGCGCGCAGGCCTACGGGGCAGAGGTCGTGGCCGTAGGCGCGGACCGCGAGGGCATCGAGGGGCTGGCGCGTGCCGAGCGCGTGGGGCTGCCCACCTTCGTGTGCAAGGTCAAGGACCACGGCAGCCGCGAGGAGTGGGACGCCGCCCTCGCCGAGGCCGTCGCCGTGCACGAGCCCGACCTCGTCGTCTCCGCCGGGTTCATGAAGATCGTCGGCAAGGAGTTCCTCGCGCGGTTCGGGGGGCGGTTCGTCAACACCCACCCCGCCCTGCTGCCCAGTTTCCCGGGAGCCCACGGCGTGCGGGACGCGCTCGCGTACGGCGCCAAGGTCACCGGCTGCACCGTCCACTTCGTCGACGACGGCGTCGACACCGGGCCGATCATCGCGCAGGGCGTGGTGGAGATCCGGGACGAGGACGACGAAGGCGCTCTGCACGAGCGCATCAAGGAAGTCGAGCGAAGGCTGCTCGTCGAGGTCGTGGGGCGCCTCGCCCGCAACGGCTATCGCATTGAGGGACGAAAGGTAGTTATCCAGTGACCGCCGAGAGCAACAAGCGGCCCCTTCGCCGGGCGCTCGTCAGCGTCTACGACAAGACCGGGCTCGAGGACCTCGCGCGTGGGCTCCACGAGGCCGGGGTCGAGCTCGTCTCCACCGGCTCCACCGCCGCGAAGATCGCCGCTGCCGGCGTCCCCGTCACCAAGGTCGAGGAGCTCACCGGCTTCCCCGAGTGCCTGGACGGCCGCGTGAAGACGCTGCACCCGCGCGTGCACGCGGGCATCCTCGCCGATCTGCGCCTGGACAGTCACCGCGAGCAGCTCGCCGAGCTGGGCGTCGAGCCGTTCGACCTGGTCGTCGTCAACCTCTACCCGTTCCGCGAGACGGTCGCCTCGGGCGCCTCGCCCGACGAGTGCGTCGAGCAGATCGACATCGGCGGCCCCTCGATGGTCCGGGCCGCCGCCAAGAACCACCCCTCGGTCGCGGTCGTCACCAGCCCGGCCCGCTACGCCGATGTGCTCAAGGCCGTCCAGGGCGGGGGCTTCGACCTCACCACCCGCAAGCGGCTCGCCGCCGAGGCCTTCCAGCACACGGCCGCCTACGACGTCGCCGTCGCCTCTTGGTTCGCCTCCTCCTACGCGCCGGTCGACGAGTCGCAGTTCCCCGACTTCCTCGGCGCCACCTGGGAGCGCGAGCACACCCTGCGCTACGGCGAGAACCCGCACCAGCCCGCGGCCCTCTACGTCTCCGGGACGGGCGGCCTCGCCCAGGCCGAGCAACTGCACGGCAAGGAGATGTCGTACAACAACTACACGGACACGGACGCCGCCCGCCGTGCCGCGTACGACCACACCGAGCCGGCCGTCGCGATCATCAAGCACGCCAACCCCTGCGGCATCGCCGTCGGCGCGGACGTCGCCGAGGCACACCGCAAGGCGCACGCGTGCGACCCGCTGTCGGCGTTCGGCGGCGTGATCGCGGTCAACCGCCCGGTCAGCAAGGAGATGGCGGAGCAGGTCGCGGAGATCTTCACCGAGGTCATCGTCGCGCCCGGCTACGAGGAGGGGGCCCTGGAGGCCCTCACCAAGAAGAAGAACATCCGCGTGCTGCGCTGCGCCGACGGCCCCTCCGCCCCGGTCGAGGTCAAGCCGATCGACGGTGGCGCGCTGCTCCAGGTCACCGACCGCCTCCAGGCCGACGGCGACGACCCGGCCAACTGGACGCTGGCGACCGGCGAGGCGCTGAGCGCCGACGAGCTGGCCGAGCTGGCGTTCGCCTGGAAGGCCTGCCGCGCGGTGAAGTCCAACGCGATCCTGCTCGCCAAGGACGGTGCCTCGGTGGGCGTCGGCATGGGGCAGGTCAACCGGGTGGACTCCGCGAAGCTGGCCGTGGAGCGGGCCGGTGCCGAGCGTGCCGCGGGCGCGTACGCCGCGTCCGACGCGTTCTTCCCCTTCCCGGACGGCTTGGAGATCCTCACCGGGGCCGGAGTGAAGGCCGTGGTGCAGCCCGGCGGCTCCGTCCGCGACGAGCTGGTCGTCGAGGCCGCGCAGAAGGCCGGCGTCACGATGTACTTCACCGGCACGCGGCACTTCTTCCACTGAGACCGGTGGTGACGGAGCGGGCCGGCGACCTCGCCGCCCCGCTCCGCACTATCAGCCGTCCATCCCGCGTCAGCCGCCGGTGCCTCGCGTCAGCCGTCGGCCTCGTACCGCCCGGCTTCCAGGAAGTGCCCGCAGCTCCTCCGGAGTGCCGTCGATGACGTCCTCGGCTGCCGCGTGGAGTGCCGCGCCGATGGTCGGATCGGCCAGGACGGGGGCGGCGGCGACGCGGTCTTCCTCGGCCCGGGCGAGCCGGTTCCCGGTCTCCGGGTCTCTGTGACGGCACGTCGACGACACCGTCGGTGGGGTCACTTCCCGCCCTCGGGTGCGTACTCCTTCAGGAAGTGGGCGACGCGGTCGGCGTAGGCGCGTGCCTCCGGGGGTACGCCGCCCGTCGCGTTCACCGTCCGGTACGACGTGCGGTACGCGGCGGCGGTCAGGACCCGCCGGTCCCCGGGCAGGCCCTCGTGCAGGCGCGGGGCGATCCAGCACAGGTAGCGGCCCATCGCCGGGATGGACTCGGCGGGCGGGAAGGGCGGTTGCGGGACCGTCTCGCCCGGGGTGCCGTCCTCGTTCATCCACCAGCGCAGGACGCGCGGCGTCCAGCGGGCGATGCCGTACTCGTTGTTGTCGGGGTCGGAGAGGTCCGGGTCGAAGTCGCTCTCCACCTTCAGCATGGCGGCGATCAGGACCGGCGTGACCTCCTTCTGGTCGCAGTCGTGCGCCGTCTCGACGATCAGCAGCCGGTAGGCGGGCGGAACGCCCTTGTCGGTGCGGAGTTCGGAGGCACCGTACGCGGCTGCCGAGACGTTCGCGGTCGCGCCGGAGCCGCTGCCACCGCTGCTCCCGGCGTCGGCCCGGACGCCGATGCCGTAGGCGAGGGCGGCCAGGCCGTCGCCGCCCCGGCCAGGACGGCCGCGACGGACCTGCGGCGCAGGCGGCGGGCGGGGCCCAGACGGGGCAGGCGGAAGGCACGACCGCCCGGGCCGGCGGCCGGCGCCACCCGGCACAGCAGCGCCGCGCCGCCGATGCGCTGCTGGTGCGTCCGGGTCAGACAGGCACGCACGATCTCCCGCCAGCCGTCGGGCAGTTCCGGTGACAGCCGCAGTTCGTCGGTACCGCGGGCGTACGCCGCGGCCGCGTCGCGACGGGCGGCCGGGGTGGCCCCGGGGAGCGGGAAGGAGCCGGTGAGCACGAGGTGGGCGAGGACACCGAAAGCCCAGATGTCGGCGGACGGGCGGATGCGCCGGCCCCGTTCGCCGATCTCGGTCCACAGGAGTTCCGGCGGCGTGTAGTCGGGAGTGGAGAAGGCCGGCGTGTAGGCGTGGGTGCCCTCCAGTTCGGCGGCCATGTTGAAGTCGGCGAGGCGGACCGAACCGTCCGCCATCAGCAGTACGTTGGCCGGTTTCAGGTCGCCGTGCACCCAGCCGGCGTCGTGCAACTGGGCGAGGCCCTCGGCGATCTGCGCGAGCAGCGCGGGGCCGGCGGCGGGCCGGGGCGTGGCGGCGAGCAGGGCCGACAGGGAACCCTCGGCCTTCTCCAGGACGAGGACGGTGGCGCCGTCCAGGCCGGGGCGGGCCGGATCGTCGACTGTGAGGGTCTGGTACATCCGCACCAGCCGCGGATGCCGCAGCCGCCGGTACAGCTCGACCTCCCGCTCGATCAGCTCGCGCAGGTGGGACAGCCGGCGGGGCGTCGCCGTCCCGGTGGGCAGGAACTTCAGCGCGGCAGTGGGCGGCAGTTGCGTGCCGCTGCCGGTGCCGTCGCCGTCACCGACGCGCCGGGCCGCGTACACACTGCCGAAGGCGCCCGTCGCGATGGGCTCGCGCACCTCCCAGACGCCGACCCGGTAACCCTTCGGCACGGGGACGGCGTAGGCCTCGGTCACCGGATCGCCCCGGCTCGGCCGGGACGGCCGAGGAACCCGGCGGAGTCGTGCGCGGAGCCGCCGCGGGCGAGTCGTCCACCGGGCGCGATGTGAAGGGGGGTGCGGTTTCGCTCGTCCTCCGTGGTCGGCGGAGGTACCACGATGATGCTGTACAAGGTGCTCTCCCCGTGCCTGAACAGCTACCACCGTCAGACTAGGGCGACGCACCAGGGCCGTGCCCCCCTCGTACGGGTGAGACACGGCCCTTGGAAGTGTTTGGCGTGAACCGGTCCTGTCGACCGGGCCCGCTCAGTAGCGGGGACGGTTGAACCAGGCCTTGCCGTTGGCGTTGCCGACGAACACCGCGACCAGGACGGCCAGAACGGTGTGCACCAGGCCGACGAGGATGAAGGGGTAGATGCCGAGGACCGCCGTGATGATGGCGAAGACCAGGATGGTGACCCGGGCGCCGTTGCCGCCGTTCTTGAACTTCGTCGCCAGGACGGCCGCGAACACCAGCCAGGCCAGGCCGAAGACCACGTAGCCCCAGATCACGCCGGTCGAGTTGCCGACCAGGTCCTGGAAGGCGGTGTCGTCCTTGAGGGACTCCTCGTCCTTCGCGGCGTTCAGGGCCGCGGCGGCGAAGGCGAAGACGGCGATGCCGACGACCTGAAGACCGACGATGACCCACATCATCACGCGGGCCGCGCCCACCGAGCCGGGCATCGTGGTCGGCGCCGCGGGGCCGCCGTAGGGGGACACAGGAGGGGCCTGCGGGTAGCCGTACCCGGGAGCCTGCCCCTGGTCCTGCGGGTAACCGTAGCCCGGCTGCTGCGGCTGCTGCCCCTGGGGAGCGCCGTAGGGGTTGTTCGGGTCGCCGTAGCTCATGGGGGACTTCCTCCGTTGGTCCGAGTGCGGGGACGACGCGTGACATCCGCACGGAGGAAAACCTTCAGTATTGCGACCGTCCCCCCGTTGAGCTGCCCGCGGCACTTGTCGGCTCATCGTTCTTCACCACTGACCGGCTTGTCCAGCCGCATTCCCGATGTGTTGTGCAAGTGCAACATCCCTGATCATGGGCGGATACGGCACGAGGGGCCCCGCGGTGCCCGGATTGCGGGCGGATTGGAACCGTGGCGGGGTCATCCGCGAGGATGGGGCCATGACCGCCCAGATTCTCGATGGCAAGGCCACCGCAGCCGCGATCAAGTCCGATCTGACCGCCCGCGTGGCGGCGCTGAAGGAGAAGGGCGTAACGCCCGGCCTCGGCACGATCCTGGTCGGGGACGACCCCGGCAGCCAGAAGTACGTCGCAGGCAAGCACCGCGACTGTGCGCAGGTGGGCATCGCCTCCATCCAGCGCGAACTGCCCGCCACGGCGACCCAGGAGGAGATCGAGGCGGCCGTCCGCGAGCTGAACGAGGACCCGGCCTGCACCGGGTACATCGTGCAACTGCCGCTGCCCAAGGGCATCGACGAGAACCGCATCCTCGAACTGATGGACCCGGACAAGGACGCGGACGGACTGCACCCGATGAACCTGGGGCGCCTCGTCCTCAACGAGCCCGCCCCGCTGCCCTGCACCCCGAACGGCGTGCTGACGCTGCTGCGCCGCTACGGCGTGGAGATCAAGGGCGCCGAGGTCGTGGTCGTCGGACGCGGGGTGACCATCGGCCGGCCGATGCCGCTGCTGCTCACCCGCCGCAGCGAGAACGCCACCGTGACGCAGTGCCACACCGGCACCCGTGACCTGTCGGCGCACCTCAAGCGCGCGGACATCATCGTGGCCGCGGCCGGCTCCGCCCATCTGATCCGTGCCGAGGACGTGAAGCCCGGTGCGGCCGTCCTGGACGTCGGCGTCTCCCGCAGCGCCGAGGGCAAGATCGTGGGCGACGTCCACCCCGACGTGGCCGAGGTCGCCGGCTGGATCTCCCCGAACCCCGGCGGAGTCGGCCCGATGACCCGTGCCCAGCTGCTCGTCAACGTGGTCGAGGCGGCGGAGCGCAGTGCCGGCTGAGCACCAGGCCCCGAGCGGGCACAAGGCCCCGAGCGGGCACAAGGCCCCGGGCGGGCACGAGCCGACGAGCGGACCCGAGGCCCCGGGCGGGCACGAGCCGACGAGCGGATCCGAGGCCCCGGGCGAGCACACGGCCCCCAGCGCGCACAAGGTGTCGGGCGGACGTGAGACCTCGACCGGGCACGAGCCGACGAGCGGACCCGAGGCCCCGGGCGAGCACACGGCCCCCAGCGCGCACAAGGTGTCGGGCGGACGTGAGACCTCGACCGGGCACGAGCCGACGAGCCGACAAGCGGCCACGAGCGGGCACACGCCCCCGGACCGGCACGACACCCCGAGCGGGCGCACGGCCCCGGACACGCACGACGCCGCGAGCGGGCCCGACGCCCCGGAGGAGCTCACCGTCCGGGACCCCGTCAGCGCGCCCGACGCCGACGGGCGGCCGCGGCGGGTCACCCGGCGCTTCCCGCTGTTCACGAGGGACACCGCGCGGCCCGAGGGCGGCGGCCGGGCCGCGCCCGGGGACGCCCCCGCACCGGCGCGGCAGTGGCCCGTGCTCGCCGTGCTGGGGCTGGCCGGGGTCGGGCTCCTGGTGACCGCGTTCGGCCAGTTCCGGCTCGGAACGCTGCTGATCGGCGTCGCCCTGCTGGGCGGCGGCGTGATGCGCTGGCTGCTGCCGGACGTCGGCATGCTCGCCGTCCGCTCCCGCTTCACGGACATCGTCACCTACGGCCTGCTGGGCCTGGTGATCGTCATGCTGGCGCTGATGGCTCAGCCGAAGCCGTGGCTGCAGATCCCGTTCCTCAAGGACACCCTGCACTTCACGGTCACCAACGAATGACGAGGACGGCGGCCCGTCCTCTCCCCCGAGGAAGGACGGACCGCCGCCACGCCCCACCCTCCTGCACCGCGAACGGCCTGTTCAACGGCTGTCAGTGCGCTGTGGCACGGAAGTGACAGTTCCGGTACGTATCGCTTCCGATACCACACAAAGTGGTGCGACGACGGGGTTGGCAGGGACAATCGGGACGGTCCAGGGTGTATCGCGCGCGGTCGCCACGCTCCTGTGCGCCCCCCGTCAGGGAACTGAGATCCTGACTGGGCGCATCCCTGTGGGTATCCAGAACGGGGAATCGGCCGGGGCCACCACGCGCGGGGCGAACAGCGCGAGAAATATCAGCACGTTTCGGGGGGAAGAGGGGGAGCAATGCCTCGTTGGAAGGCCTTGCCGGATGAGCTCGATCCACAGATCAGGGAGTTCACCAGCCAGCTGCGCAGGCTCGTGGACCGCGGTGGACTGAGCATCGCGTCGGTCGCGGACCGCACGGGCTACAGCAAGACGTCGTGGGAGCGTTACCTGAACGGCCGGCTGCTCGCCCCGAAGGGCGCGATCGTGGCCCTGGCCGAGGTCACCGGCACCAACCCGGTGCACCTGACCACGATGTGGGAGCTCGCCGAGCGTGCCTGGAGCCGCTCGGAGATGCGGCACGACATGACGATGGAGGCCATCCGGATCTCCCAGGCGCGCGCGGCGCTCGGGGAGTTCGGCGGGCAGGACTTCAGCGACCCCTCGGCCGGTGGCAAGGCGGCCTCGGCGGGTGACGGCAGAGCGGCCTCCGCGGGCAGCGGCAAGCCCGCCCGCAGGAGCGGCGGCACCACCGTCACACCCGGCATCGCGGGTCCGGCCGGTGTGGCCCCGACCGTGCCGTCCCAGCCGACGGCTCCGGAGGTCCAGGACTCCACCGGCTCGGATCTGCGTGAGAGCGGCCGGACCGCCGAGCCCGAGGTCAACTCGTGGGGGCTGGCCGGGTACCAGGGCCCGTCGCCGACGAGCGGGCGTTCCGCCGGTTCCGGCGCGGGCAGGGGATCCCGGCCCGGCTCGGGTCCCGAAACCTCCGCCGGGTCGCCCGGCGGCCCCGACCGGACCTCCGGTGCCGGGGCGGGCGCGTACGGCGAACCGCAGGACGCCGTCCCGTCCCGGGCGGGCGCGGCCGGTGGCGCAGGGGGGACTCGCAGCCCCGCCTCCGCCGCCGCGGGCAAGAAGCGGATGGTGACCTTCGTCGCCGGTGTCGTGGGCGTGCTCGTGGTGATCGCCGGGGCGTTCTACCTCACCGGCGGCGGTGGGGACGACGACGCCAAGGGCGGAGCCCCGTCGCCGTCGCCGACCGTCAGCAGCGACCCGAAGCTGCCGCCCGGCGTGAAGTGCAGCGGCGCCGACTGCACCGGCAAGGACGCGGAGGCCATGGGGTGCAGCGGTGAGCTGGTGACCACCGCGCAGACGGCGACCGTCGGCACGACCACGGTCGAGGTCCGCTACAGCAAGACCTGCAAGGCGGCATGGGGGCGTATCACGCAGGCCGCCCAGGGCGACGAGGTCCGGATCAGCTCGGGCAAGGCGAAGCAGACCGGCAGCATCACCGCGGCCGGGGACAGCATCGCCTACACCCCGATGGTGCCCGTGAAGAACGCCGCCGACGCCAAGGCCTGCGCGACGCTCACGGCCGGGCAGCAGGGCTGCACCGACTGAGGGGGCGAACGGGCCGCACCCGCCGACCCGGGCCGGGCGGAGGAATTCCGGAAAGGTGGAATGCCCGCCGGGATCCGGGGCACGTGAACCGTACCCCCACGGGAGTCCGGCATGGTCGGTATCCCCCAGGCGGCCGCCTTCGTCCTCCTCTCCCGGACGGGCGGCCGCCTCTTGCGTGAGGGCGGGCACGTGCGTTCGGGCCGGGACGGTGCTGTGGGCTGGGCCACACCGACCCGGACGTCCGGGATCCCGGATGCGCGATAGCCTGACCGCTGGATGGATCTCTTGACGCCAAGAGATCGATCAAACGTCCGGGGCAGGGACCCCGCCCCACCGCCAGCTGTCATACGGAGAACGCCATGACCCGCACTCCCGTGAACGTCACCGTCACCGGCGCGGCCGGCCAGATCGGTTACGCCCTGCTCTTCCGCATCGCCTCCGGTCAGCTGCTCGGCGCGGACGTGCCGGTGAAGCTGCGCCTGCTGGAGATCACGCCGGCCCTGAAGGCGGCCGAGGGCACGGCCATGGAGCTGGACGACTGCGCGTTCCCGCTCCTGCAGGGCATCGACATCACCGACGACCCGAACGTCGCCTTCGACGGCGCCAACGTCGGTCTGCTCGTCGGCGCCCGCCCCCGCACCAAGGGCATGGAGCGCGGCGACCTGCTGGAGGCCAACGGCGGCATCTTCAAGCCGCAGGGCAAGGCCATCAACGACCACGCCGCGGACGACGTCAAGATCCTGGTCGTCGGCAACCCGGCCAACACCAACGCCCTCATCGCCCAGGCCGCCGCGCCGGACGTACCGGCCGAGCGGTTCACCGCGATGACCCGCCTGGACCACAACCGCGCGCTGACCCAGCTCGCGAAGAAGACGGGCTCCACGGTCGCCGACATCAAGCGCCTGACCATCTGGGGCAACCACTCCGCCACCCAGTACCCCGACATCTTCCACGCCACGGTCGCCGGCAAGAACGCCGCGGAGGTCGTGAACGACGAGAAGTGGCTGTCCGAGGACTTCATCCCGACCGTCGCCAAGCGCGGTGCGGCGATCATCGAGGCCCGTGGCGCCTCCTCCGCCGCGTCGGCCGCCAACGCCGCCATCGACCACGTCCACACCTGGGTCAACGGCACCGCCGAGGGCGACTGGACCTCCATGGGCATCCCGTCGGACGGCTCCTACGGCGTCCCGGAGGGCCTGATCTCCTCCTTCCCCGTCACCACCAAGGATGGCAAGTACGAGATCGTCCAGGGCCTGGACATCAACGAGTTCTCCCGCGCCCGGATCGACGCCTCCGTCAAGGAGCTCGAGGAGGAGCGCGAGGCGGTCCGCGGCCTCGGCCTCATCTGACCGGAGCCTCTCCGCGTTTCCGCGCAGGCCCCGCACCGGCTCTCCGGTGCGGGGCCTGCGGGCTTTCCCCCTCCGGACGGCTTCCGACCTCGCACGGCGTGACGCCGACGTACCTGATTCGTGGACGGTTTGCGGTCATTTGCCCGCATCTCCCGTGACACAGCGCACTTTCAGCCACCGGTGCGCATGCATCGGTGGGAGTAGGGCAGGCGAACTCGGTCTCTTAGTGACACGAATGTGACACAGGGGCGCTGATCAGGAACGGAAGGCGAAGAGCGATCATGGCGGAAAGTACCGAACTCCAGGCGCGTGAAACCATCCATGCGGGAGGAGAGTGGCGGGCGGCCACCTCCGGGGCCACCCGCGAGATCCTCGACCCCGCGGACGCCCTGCCCTTCGCCGTGGTCGCGGAGGGCGACGAGAAGGACACCGATCTGGCGATCGCCGCCGCCCGGCGCGCCTTCGACGAGGGGCCGTGGCCGCACACGCCCGTCACCGAGCGGGCCGCGTTGCTGAGGCGCGTCGCCGACCTGCTCGTGCGGGACCGCGAGAAGCTCGGCCGGCTGGAGGCCCAGGACGCGGGCAAGACCGTCGAGGAGGGCCGCGTCGACATCGACTGTGTCGCCGACGCCTTCCGCTACTTCGCCGACCTGGTCGCCGGTGAGGCCCCCGGCCGGGTCGTGGACGCCGGCTCGACCGACATCCACAGCGTCGTCGTGCACGAGCCGATCGGCGTCTGCGCGATGATCACGCCCTGGAACTACCCGCTGCTGCAGGCCAGCTGGAAGGTCGCCCCCGCCCTCGCCGCCGGCAACACCTTCGTCATCAAGCCGAGCGAGATCACGCCGATGACGACGATCGCGCTCATCGAGCTGCTCGTCGAGGCCGGGCTCCCCGAGGGCGTCGCGAACATCGTCACCGGCCCCGGCCACTCGGTGGGCGCGCGCCTGTCCGAGCATCCCGACGTCGACCTGGTCTCCTTCACCGGCGGCCTGGTCAGCGGCACCAAGGTCGCCCAGGCCGCGGCCCCGAGCGTCAAGAAGGTCGCCCTCGAACTCGGCGGCAAGAACCCCAACGTCGTCTTCGCCGACGCCTGCGCCACCGAGGAGGGCTTCGACACCGCCGTCGATCAGGCCCTCAACGCCGCCTTCATCCACAGCGGTCAGGTCTGCTCGGCCGGTGCCCGCCTCATCATCGAGGAGTCCGTCCGGGACCGCTTCGTCACCGAACTGGCCCGGCGCGCCGAGAAGATCCGCCTCGGCCGCGGCACCGAGGACGGCGTCGAGTGCGGCCCGCTCGTCTCCGAGCAGCAGCGCGCCAAGGTCGAGACGTACGTCGAGTCCGCCCTCAAGGAGGGCGCGGTGCTGCGCTCCGGCGGCAAGCGCCCCGAACCGTCCCCGCAGCGCCCCGACAACGGCTACTTCTACGAGCCGACCGTCCTCGACCACTGCCACCGCGAGATGCGCGTCGTGCGGGAGGAGGTCTTCGGACCGGTCCTCACCGTCGAGACCTTCCGCACCGAGGACGAGGCCGTCGCCCTCGCCAACGACACCGAGTACGGACTCGCCGGCGGCGTCTGGACGGCCGACGCGGGCCGCGCCCGCCGCGTGGCCGGCCGACTGCGCCACGGCACCATCTGGATCAACGACTTCCACCCCTACCTGCCGCAGGCGGAGTGGGGTGGCTTCGGCAAGAGCGGAGTGGGCCGCGAGCTGGGCCCCGCCGGACTCGCCGAGTACCGAGAGACCAAGCACGTCTACCAGAACCTCGCTCCCAAGCCGGTGCGCTGGTTCGCGGGCTGACCCCCGTCCCCCGCCGGGCCGCCGACCCCTCATCCCGGGCTGACCCCCACACCCCGGGCTGAACGTCTCCGTCCCCCGAGCCCGTTCACTTCATCCCCACTGGAGCAAGTACGCCATGTCCCACACCAGTCATGAGTACGACTATGTCGTGATAGGCGGCGGAACCGCAGGTTCCGTGATCGCCTCCCGCCTGACCGAGAACCCGGACGTCACCGTCGCCGTCATCGAGGGCGGCCCGAGTGACGTCGGACGCGATGACGTGCTGACCCTGCGCCGCTGGATGGGCCTGCTCGGCGGCGAACTCGACTACGACTACCCGACCACCGAACAGCCACGCGGAAACTCGCATATCCGGCACAGCCGGGCCCGCGTCCTGGGCGGCTGCTCCTCGCACAACACCCTGATCGCCTTCAAGCCGCTGCCCGCCGACTGGGACGAGTGGGAGGCCGCCGGCGCCAAGGGCTGGGGCGCGGTGCAGATGGAGGCGTACTTCGCCCGGCTGCTCAACAACATCGTCCCGGTCGACGAGAAGGACCGGAACGCCATCGCCCGTGACTTCGTCGACGCGGCCCAGGAGGCCCTGGGCGTACCGCGCGTGGAGGGCTTCAACAAGAAGCCGTTCACCGAGGGCGTCGGCTTCTTCGACCTCGCCTACCACCCCGAGAACAACAAGCGGTCCTCGGCGTCGGTGGCCTACCTGCACCCGGTGATGGACGAACGGCCCAACCTGACGATCCTGCTGGAGACCTGGGCGTACAAGCTGGAGCTCGACGGCGACCGTGCCCAGGGCGTGCACGTGCGCACCAAGGACGGCGAGGAGATCCTCGTCAAGGCGCGGGGCGAGGTGCTGCTGTGCGCCGGTGCCGTCGACTCGCCCCGGCTGCTGATGCACTCCGGCATCGGCCCCAAGGCCGACCTGGAGAAGCTCGGCATCCCCGTCACGCTCGACCTGCCGGGCGTCGGAGAGAACCTGCTCGACCACCCCGAGTCCGTCATCGTCTGGGAGACCAACGGCCCCCTCCCGGAGAACTCCGCGATGGACTCCGACGCGGGCCTGTTCGTGCGGCGCGACCCCGAACTGGCGCACCCCGACCTGATGTTCCACTTCTACCAGATCCCCTTCACGGACAACCCGGAGCGACTGGGCTACCAGCGGCCGGAGTTCGGCGTCTCCATGACCCCGAACATCCCCAAGCCGAAGAGCCGCGGCCGGCTCTACCTGACCAGCGCCGACCCCGAGGTCAAGCCCGCGCTGGACTTCCGCTACTTCACCGACGAGGACGACTACGACGGCAGGACCCTCGTCGACGGCATCAAGATCGCCCGCGAGATCGCCAAGACCGAGCCCCTGGCCGGCTGGCTCAAGCGCGAGGTCGCCCCCGGTCCGGACGTCACCGGTGACGAGGAGCTCAGCGAGTACGCCCGCAAGGTCGCGCACACCGTCTACCACCCCGCCGGCACCTGCAAGATGGGCGCCGTCGACGACCGGTCGGCCGTCGTCGACCCGGAGCTGCGCATCCGCGGCCTGGAGGGCATCCGCATCGCGGACGCCTCCGTGTTCCCCACGATGACCACCGTCAACCCGATGATCGGAGTCCTCATGGTCGGTGAGAAGGCCGCCGAGCTGATCGGTGGTGGTTCCAAGTGACCGCGACCCTCGAACCCCCCACGGAGCAGACCATGGACACCGCCCCCGTCTTCTCGGTGGAGGGCCTGTGGAAGGTGTTCGGCCCCAAGGCCGACCGCGTTCCCGGCGACCCCGAGCTCACCGCGCTCGACCCCGCCGAGCTGCGCTCGCGCACCGGCTGCACCGCCGCCGTCCGGGACGTCAGCTTCGACGTGCGCAAGGGCGAGGTCTTCGTCGTCATGGGCCTGTCCGGCTCCGGCAAGTCCACGCTGGTGCGCTGTCTGACCCGGCTGATCGAGCCCACGGCCGGCACCATCGCCATCGACGGCGAGGACGTCCGCGCCATGGACCGCTCCCGGCTGCGCGAACTGCGCCGCCACCGCGCCGCGATGGTCTTCCAGCACTTCGGCCTGCTGCCGCACCGCTCGGTCCTCGACAACGTCGCCTACGGCCTGGAGATCCAGGGCATGGGCAAGGCCGAGCGGCGCGAGCGGGCCGCCGAGGTCGTCGCCAAGGTCGGTCTGGAAGGCATGGAAGAGCGCCGCCCCGGCCAGCTCTCCGGCGGCCAGCAGCAGCGCGTCGGCCTGGCCCGCGCGCTCGCCGCCGACCCCGAGGTCCTGCTCTTCGACGAGCCGTTCAGCGCGCTCGACCCGCTGATCCGGCGGGACATGCAGGAGGAGGTCGTCCGGCTGCACCGCGAGGAGGGCCGCACGATGGTCTTCATCACGCACGACCTCCAGGAGGCCCTGAAGCTGGGTGACCGCATCGCCCTGATGCGCGACGGCAAGGTCGTGCAGCTCGGCACGCCCGAGGAGATCGTGGGCGCGCCCGCCGACGACTACGTCCGCGAGTTCGTCCGGGACGTCCCGCGCGAGCAGGTCCTCACCGTCCGCACCGCCATGCGCCGCCCCTCGGCGGACCAGGACGGCAGCGGACCGGCCGTGCGCCCCGACGCGACGGTGTCCGAGGCGATCGAGGCGGTCGCCCGCGCCGGCGCACCGGCCCGGGTCGTGGACCAGGGCCGCTGCGTGGGCGTGGTCGACTCCGACACGCTCCTCGGCGTCGTCGCGGGGACGGAGCAGCCCGCTCCGCCCGGGACGCGGCAGCCCAAGGAGGCGGTGTGATGGCGACCATCACCGCGTCCCCGCCGCGCGTCGGCCTGCCCGCCTTCCTCAAGCACCGGGCCGTCCACAAGCTGCTCCTGCTCGCCCTCGCCGCCGCGATCCTGGTGCCGCTGGCCAACGCCCGCTGGGCGAGCGGTACCTGGCCCAGCGCGCTGACCGTCGACTTCTCCGAGCCGCTCGCCAAGGCCAGCGACTGGATCATCGACAACCGCGACAGCCACCCGCTGTTCCTGTACTTCTTCGGCCACGTCAGCAACGTCGTCGTCATCGCCGTACGGGCCGTCTACCTCACCCTCCTGGCCGTCGGCTGGGCCGGCGTCACGGCCATCGGCGCGCTGGTCGCCTGGCGCGTGGCGGGCGTGAAGCTGGCGCTCGGCACGGCCGCCGCGTTCCTCGCCTGCGGCCTGCTCGGCATGTGGGTGCCGACCATGCAGACCCTCGCCCTGATGGTCGTCGCGGTCCTCGCCTCGGTCGCCGTCGGTGTACTGCTCGGGCTCGCCGCCGGACTGTCCGACCGGATGGACCGCGTCCTGCGCCCGGTCCTGGACACCATGCAGGTGCTGCCCGCCTTCGCCTATCTGCTGCCGGTCGTGCTGATCTTCGGCATCGGCGTCCCGGCGGCCGTCCTGGCCACCGTCATCTACGCCGCCCCGCCCATGGCCCGCCTGACCTCGCTCGGTCTGCGCGGCGCCGACAAGGGCGTGCTGGAGGCCGTCGAGTCGCTCGGCTCCACGGCACGCCAGCGCCTGCTGACCGCCCGGCTCCCGCTGGCCCGCAAGGAACTCCTCCTCGGCGTCAACCAGACGATCATGATGGCGCTGTCCATGGCCGTCATCGCGGCCGTCATCGGCGCGGGCGGTCTCGGTGACCGCGTCTACCAGGCCCTGGCCTCGGTCGACGTCGGCGCCGCGCTCGCCGCCGGCATCCCGATCGTGCTGCTCGCCGTCGTCCTGGACCGCGTCACCGGCGCGGCGGGGGAGAAGCTCGGCGCCGAACCCGAGCCCCACAGCGGCCGCGGCTGGCTCTACGCCCTCGCCGGCGTCGTCGTCGTGGCGGTCGCCGGGCGGCTCGCGGGCCGCCTGGACTGGCCCGACTCCTGGGTCGTCGGCATCGCCGAGCCCGTCAACCGCGCCGTCGACTGGATGACCGCGCACCTGTACTCGGGCGTCCCCGTCGTCGGTGGCACCGCCGACTGGGCGGGCCACTTCACCACCTGGGTCCTCGACCCCATGCGCGACGGCCTGCAGGCGCTGCCCTGGTGGGGCGTCCTGCTGATCGTCGCCGCCCTGGCCTGGGTCATCGGCACCTGGCGCACCGCGCTCACCGCCGTCCTCGCCATGGCCGCGATCGGCGTCCTCGGCGTCTGGAAGCCCTCCCTGGACACCCTCTCCCAGGTCCTGGCGGCCGTCGCCGTCACCCTGGTCGTCGGCTTCGCCGTCGGTATCGCCGCGGCCCGCAGCGACCGCCTGGAGCGGGCACTGCGCCCGGTCCTCGACGTGTTCCAGACGATGCCGCAGTTCGTGTACCTGATCCCGGTCGTCGCCCTGTTCGGCGTCGGCCGCGCCCCGGCCGTCGCCGCGGCGATCGTCTACGCCCTGCCGGCCGTCGTCCGGATCACCACCCAGGGCCTGCGCCAGGTCGACCCGGCCGCGCTGGAGTCGTCCAGCTCGCTGGGCGCGACCAGCTGGCAGCAGCTGCGGCAGGTCCAGCTCCCGCTGGCCCGCCCGGCGCTTCTGCTCGCCGTCAACCAGGGCCTCGTCCTGGTCCTCGCCGTCGTCGTCATCGGCGGCCTGGTCGGCGGTGGCGCCCTCGGTTACGACGTCGTCTTCGGCCTCGCCCAGGGCGACCTGGCGACCGGTCTGGTGGCCGGCGGCGCGATCGTCTGCCTCGGCCTGATGCTCGACCGGGTGACGCAGCCCACCGAACGCCGTGCGAAGAAGGGAGCGTGACATGCGAGTCCGCAAGACTGCCGTGATCGCCGCGGCGAGCTCCCTGGCACTGCTCACCGGCTGCGGCGCGGCCGACATGACCAAGCAGGCCTCGCCCTTCGCCAACGCGCAGGGCGCCAAGACCGTGACCCTGTCCGTGCAGTCCTGGGTGGGCGCCCAGTCCAACGTGGCCGTCGCGCAGTACCTCCTGGAGCACGAGCTGGGCTACCGCGTCGACACCGTCCAGGTCGACGAGGTGCCCGCCTGGGACGCCCTCAGCCAGGGCCGCGTCGACGCGCTCCTGGAGGACTGGGGCCACCCCGAGCAGGAACAGCGGTACGTCAAGGACAAGAAGACGATCGCGCCCGGCGGCGAACTCGGCGTCACCGGCCACATCGGCTGGTTCGTCCCGACGTACCTCGCCAAGAAGCACCCGGACATCACGAACTGGAAGAACCTCAACAAGTACGCCGACCTCTTCCGCACCCCGGAGAGCGGCGACAAGGGCCAGCTGATGGACGGTTCGCCGTCCTACGTCACCAACGACAAGGCGCTGGTGAAGAACCTGAAGCTGGACTACCAGGTGGTGTTCGCCGGCTCCGAGGCGGCGCAGATCACGCAGATGAAGCAGTTCGCCAAGGAGAAGAAGCCCTTCCTCACCTACTGGTACTCCCCGCAGTGGCTCTTCAAGAAGGTCCCCATGACCGAGGTGAAGCTGCCGCCGTACAAGGAGGGCTGCGACGCCGACCCGGAGAAGGTCGCCTGCGCCTATCCGCACACCCCGCTGCAGAAGTACCTGAACGCGGACTTCGCCGAGAAGGGCGGCAAGGCGGCGGCCTTCCTGAAGAAGTTCAAGTGGACGACCGAGGACCAGAACGAGGTCTCCCTGATGATCGCCGACAAGAAGATGACGCCGGAGGACGCGGCGAAGAAGTGGGTGGACAGCCACAAGTCCACGTGGAAGAAGTGGCTGTCCTGACGTCCGCTAGGTCAACTGAGCGGCGATCTCCCGCAGTGCGCGGGTGGCCCGCCGCTGGAGCCCGGGACCGAAGGTGATCCGGGTGGCCCCTCGTTCGCCGAGTTCGGCGGGCGAGGGGCCCTCGTCCGTCAGGGCCCCCACGTTGACCGGCCCCTGGATCCCGGCCCGCAGCAGCGGCAGGACGTCCGGCGGGACCCCGATCGGGTACACGCAGTCGGCGCCCGCGGCGACGTACAGCGCCGCCCGCTCGATCGCCGCACCGGGATCGTCCACCCCGCAGGCGAAGGTGTCGATGCGGGCGTTGACGAACAGCCGGTCACCGGCCGCCTCCCGCACCTCGGCCAGCCAGCCGGCGTGCGCCCGTGGGTCCTGGAGCACCCCGTCCGCGGAGTCCTCCAGGTTGCACCCGACCACCCCCACCTCCAGCAGCCGCTCCACGAGGTCCTTCGGGGCGAGCCCGTAACCGCCCTCCACGTCCGCCGACACCGGCACGTCGACGGCCCGGACGATCCGGGCCACCGCCGCGAACATCTCGTCGGCCGGGACCTGACCGTCCTCGTACCCGAGGGAGGCGGCGACCCCCGCACTGGGCGTGGCGAGCGCGGGGAACCCGGCCTCGGCGAACACCCGCGCACTGGCCGCGTCCCACGGCCCGGGCAGCACGAGCGGATCGCCGGGCGCCCGGTGGTGGTGCAGGGCGCGGAACACCCCGGCCCGGCCCGCCGTACGTGCCCTCCCGGCCGTCACTTGTGCTGCCCCGGCTCGTAGTGACCCGGCACCATACGGCAGGTCACCCCGAACCGGTTCCAGGCGTTGATCACCGTGATCACGGCGATGACCTGTGCCAGCTCGGCGTCCTCGAAGTGCTTCGCGGCGTTGTCGTAGACCTCGTCCGGCACGAACCCGTGCGTCAGGACCGTCACCGCCTCCGTCAGCTCCAGTGCCGCGAGCTCCTTCGCGGTGTAGAAGTGCCGCGACTCCTCCCACGCCCCGAGCTGGATGATCCGCTCGACGCTCTCCCCGGCGGCGAGGGCGTCCTTGCTGTGCATGTCGAGGCAGAACGCGCAGCCGTTGATCTGCGAGGCGCGGATCTTCACCAGCTCCAGCAGCTTGGGGTCCAGACCCCGCCGGGCGGCCACGTCGAGCCGGACCATCGCCTTGTAGACCTCGGGCACGTGCGCGGCCCACTCCAGCCGGGCGGGCCGTTCGGGGGCGTACTCGATGCTTTCCGGGGCCGTCGTTTCGTCGGTGTGCGTCGTCATGCCCTCGACCCTAGAAAGGAAGCAGCCCAGGGGTATGGTCCATTTCCATGGCGGAATCATGGGCCACTCTGGGGCTCGACCTGCATGTGGAGCCGACCGGGCCGGGCCTGCGCCGGGGGCTGACCGACGCCCTGCGCGAGGCCGTGCGCTCCGGGCGGCTGGCCCCCGGCACCCGGCTGCCGTCCTCCCGCGCACTCGCGGCCGACCTGGGGATCGCCCGCAACACCGTCGCCGACGCCTACGCCGACCTGGCCGCCGAGGGCTGGCTCACCGCCCGGCAGGGCTCGGGCACCCGCGTCGCCGAGCGGAGGGTCGTCCCGCCCACCGGCACCGCACCCCACCCCCGTACTCCGGCCCGCCCGGCCTACGATCTGCGCCCCGGCAGTCCGGATCTCACGTCCTTCCCGCGCGCGGAGTGGCTCAAGGCGGCCCGCCGCGCCCTGACCGCCGCCCCTCACCACGCCCTCGACTACGGCGACCCGCGGGGCCGCCCCGAGCTGCGGGCCGCGCTCGCCGGGTACCTCTCCCGGGCCCGGGGCGTGCGGGCCGACCCCGAACGGATCGTGGTGTGCGCCGGGTTCGCGCACGGTCTGAAGCTGCTCGGCACGGTCCTGCGGGCGCGCGGGGCACGAACCGTCGCGGTCGAGTCGTACGGCCTCGACGCGCACGCCAGGATCCTGACCGGCTCCGGCCTGGACACCGCCGCGCTGCCGTTCGACCGGCTCGGCACGGACCCGGCCGGGCTGTCCGGAGCCGACGCGGTGCTCCTCACGCCCGCCCACCAGTTCCCCATGGGCGTGCCCCTGCACCGCGACCGCCGTACGGCCGTCGTGGACTGGGCGCGGCGCACCGGCGGGCTGGTGCTGGAGGACGACTACGACGGTGAGTTCCGCTACGACCGGCAGCCCGTCGGCGCGCTCCAGGGCCTGGACCCCGACCGGGTGGTCCACCTGGGCACGGCGAGCAAGTCGCTCGCGCCCGGGCTGCGGCTGGCCTGGATGGTGCTGCCGCCGGGCCTCGCGCAGGAGGTCGCGGCGGCCAAGGGCGGCGTCGACACGTGCGGGGTGCTGGACCAGCTGACCCTGGCCGAGTTCCTCACGTCCGGTGCCTACGACCGGCACGTCCGCTCGGCCCGCCTGCGCTACCGGCGCCGCCGGGACGCCCTGGTCGCGGCCGTCACGGCCCGGGCCCCACAAGCCCGCGTCAGCGGCATCGCGGCCGGTCTGCACGTCCTGCTGCGGCTGCCGCCGGGCACCGAGCAGCCGGTGGTCCAGGCGGCGCACTGGAGGGGTCTCGCGCTGCACGGACTCGCCCGCTACACCCACCCCGCCGCGCGGGCCGAGCCCGTCGAGGCCCTGGTCGTCGGATACGGCACTCCGCCGGACCACGCCTGGTCGGGGGCGCTCGACGCGCTGTGCGCGGTACTGCCCGGATAATCGCGCGAATTCCCCTCCGGAATTCCGGCAGGCGGATATGGTCACCCCATGAGTGAATGTTCTCCGATATCCCGTGTCGCCCTGAAGGCAATTACCCCCGACGTCTCCGCGGCCATGGGCTCCCTGCATGCCGCCGCTGTTTCCGCGGCCCAGGACGCCAAGCTCGAACCGGAACTGCTGGAACTGGTCAGGATCCGTGCCTCCCAGATCAACGGCTGCGCGTTCTGCCTCGACCTGCACACCAGGGACGCCCGCTCACAGGGCGAGACCGAGCGGCGCCTGCACACCCTGAACGCCTGGCGGGAGACGCCCTTCTTCACCGAACGCGAGCGGGCCGCCCTGGCGTTGACCGAGGCCGTGACGCTGGTCCACGACGGCCGCGTCCCGGACGCGGTCTACGCCGAGGCGGCCGCGGTGTTCGACGAGAACCAGATCGCGGCCCTCATCTGGGCGGCCACCGTCATCAACGCCTACAACCGCATCGCGATAACGACGCGAATGGCCCCGAAAAACTGAAGAAGGCGGCAGGAAAAACCCGCCGGGTCGAATGCGACCCGGCGTCGCTGTTTTCCGCGCGATTCAGCCGTCCGAAAGCGGCTCCATCATGCCGTCCAGCCATGCCCGCCATTCCCCGGCCCGTTCCACCGGAGGGACTCGCATCGGCCGTCCGATCCAGCCCGTCACCGGCCGGATGCCGTGCAACGCGTTCACCAGCCAGACCTCACGGCCGTCCAGTTCGGCCACGGTCCGCTCCCGGTGCGCGATCCGGAACCCGGAACGCAGCGCCCGCTCCTGGACGAGCCCGGCCGTCACACTCGGCAGCACGGGCAGCCGCGGCGGGGGCAGGCACAGGGTGTCGTCCTCCCACCACAGGACACCGGCGGTGGACGACTCCAGGACCGTGCCCGAGGCGGCGATCAGCACCGCCTCCTCCGCGCCCTCGCCCGCGGCACGGCGCCGCACCCGGGCCAGGGTGTCCAGGTCGGGGCCCTTGCGGCGGGGCACGGTCCGCGGATCGGACTGGCCCGCCGCCCAGAGACGAACTCCGGTGCCGAGCGGCGGAGCGGGCCGCAACCGCAGCCGCAACTCCAGGGAGCCCGCCGCCAGTTCCACCCGGGGGAACCACACCCCCGTGCGCGGCAGGACGGCGGTCACGTCCTGCCAGAACTCCGCGAGCCGGCGCGGCTCGAGCCCGCCGCAGTCACCGCAGGAGCGCGAGAACCTCTCCCGGTGCCGGGCGTAGGCCCGCACCCGGCCCTCGCGCAGCAGCCAGGAGTCCGCCACGAGCAGCCGTCCTCCGTCCGTCCGCTCCGAGGCCGGGACCGGCCCACCGCCGGGCGTCCACGCCCACAGGCCCTCCGCCACCGCCTGTCCCGTCACCACAAGGCCCTCCTCAGTACGTGCGGCCCGCTCCACCGCCGGTCTCGTCACCGAGGATCGCCCTCAGTACCTGCGGCCCGCGACCGCGGGCGCCCCGTGCCGGGGCCCGTACGGCGCGTGCTCCAGCCAGGATCCACACCAGGGCAGCACGGGTGCCAGCGCCGCCGCGGCCCGCTGTCTGACCCGGACGACCCGGCGGCGCGGCCGCAGATGGTCCAGCGCCGTACCGGCCGCGGCGCTGTTGAACAGGCCCGCCGCGCGCCGCACCTCCGCGAAGTGCGCGACCGCCTCGCCGGTCCCGGCGGCGATCGCCTCGGCGGCGGCCGCCGCGTCCGCGATCCCGCTGTTCATCCCGCGCGCCCCGAACGGCGGGAAGAGATGCGCCGCCTCACCGGCCAGCAGCACCCGCCGGTGCGGATCGGCGAACGAGGCCGCCACCTTGCGCACGAAGCGGTACGTCGACACCCACAGGACGCGCTCGCCGTAGCCGTCCCCGACGATCGCGGGCAGCCAGCGCCGTACGGCCTCCTCGGTGCCGAACTCCTCCGGCCGGTCCGCGTCGCGGCACTGCAGGTCGACCTGGAAGCCGCCGGTGAACGGCACCCGCATCACACTGCGCCCGCCGGCTCCGGGATGCTCGTAGTGGAACACCCGCTCCCACGGCAGCTCGGCCCTCGGCACATCGGCGACGTCCACGACGACGTGGAAGCCCTCGCCGCGGGTGCCCTCCAGCTCGATGCCCAGCGCGCGCCGGACCGCGGAGCGGGCCCCGTCGGCGGCGACGACACGGGAAGCGCTCCACTCCCGCCCGTCCGCCCCCGTCAGCCGGACCCCGCTGTCCGTGCTGTGCACGCCCGTCACGCGGGCGTCCCACACGAAGTCCACCCCGGCCCGCTCACAGGCCGCGCGCAGGAACCGCTCGGTGTCGGTCTGGCGCAGGCTGGTGAAGGGCGGCGGCCCGGACGGGGGCGGGAAGGTCCGGGCGTAGACCTCACGGCCCCGGTAGAGGGTGCGCCTGGTGTGCCAGGTCCGCCCGAACGAGGTGACCTCGGCGGCGAGGCCGGGCAGCATCGCGTCCAGCAGGGCGAGGGTCTCCCGGTGCACGAACAGGGCCCGGCTGCCAGGCCGTTCACGGTCCTCGGGGTCGGCCTCCAGCAGCGTGACCGGCAGGCCGTGCGCCCGTAGCGCGAGGGCCGCCGACAGCCCCACCGGCCCGGCGCCCACGACCACGACCGGGGTCACGCCCGCACGCCCTGGGCGAGCATCCGGGCGATCTCCACCCGCTTCACCTTCCAGGTCGCCGTCATCGGCAGTTCCTCGAACCGCCACTGACGGGGCTCGGCCATCGGCGGCAGCCCGGCCGTGGCCCGCCGCCAGCGCTCCGGGTCCAGGGGCCGCTCGCCGCGCACGCACACCACCGGCACCGGCTCGCGGTCCGCCCCCGGCACGATCACGACCTCGCGCAATTCCTCCAGCCGGGACATCAGGGCGTCCTCGACCTCCAGGTTGCTGTGCACCGCGTCGATCCGGTCGACCTCCCGGTCGATCAGGTACAGCGCGCCCAGCCGGTCCCGGTAGCCCAGGTCGCCCATCTCCCACCAGCCGTCGGTGAGCTGACGGTCGTAGCGGTCCGGCATGCCGAGGTAGGTGAGGATCCGGCCCCGCGTGCGCGCCTCGATCCGGCCCGGGGTGCCGGGCGGGACCCGTGCGCCCTCGGCGTCGGTGACCCGGACCCGGGTGAAGCCGGGTATCCCGAACCCGACCCGGCGGCCGTCCGCCCGGGCCGCACTGCGCCGGGTCACCACCTGGAACGCCACCGGGCCCGTCTCGCTCTGCCCGTACAGCTGGATCAGCCAGGGCGTGCGGCGCCGCGAGGCGTCCAGCAGCCGCCGCACGGTGCGCGGATGGATCGCGTCGAACGTCGAGCCGTACGACCTGACCCGGGACAGCGGCGCCCCGGGCGCTCCGGCCAGTTCCTCCCACAGCACGAACGTGTTGGGGTGCGTCTCCACGATGCCGGGCCGGTGCCGGACCAGCAGCGGGCCCACCGCGGCCGGGTCCGGGTCGGTGATCAGCACGAGCGGGCTGCCGAAGTGCAGCAGCACGCCGAGCAGATGGTAGAAGCGCGAGTGCGCGAACGACATGTGCAGCGCGGCGGTCTCGCCCCGGGTGGGCCGGCCCATCGCCTGCTGCGGCACGAGCCGGTTCCACATGGTCCGCGCGCAGTGCACGGCCAGCTTGGGGACGCCGGTGGTGCCCGAGCTGTGGGTGATCAGGGCGGGTTCGCGGGGGTGCAGCCGGACGGGCGGGGGCGGTTCGGCGCCGGTGTACTTCGCCAGGGGCTCGGCACGGGGCGCGTCGTTTACGGACAGCGTCCGCCGCACGAGCCCGGACAGGGCGATGTCCTTCAGGCCGTCCAGCGTCGCGGCGTCGGTGACCAGCCAGGGCTGCCGCAGCCGTGCGAGGAGCTGCCCGGCCACCTCCGGGGCCAGCGCCGGCGACAGCAGCACGGGCACGGCCCCGATACGGGAGATCGCGCAGGTCAGCAGCATGATGTCGACGTTGTCCGCCTTGTGTACGACGACCTGCTCCGAGGGCCGCACCCCGGCCTCCCACAACCGGCCCGACAACTCCTCGACCACCTCGGCCAGCACCGTGTAGCTCAGGTCGGCCCCGAGGGAGGGGGCGACGTCCAGCGGCCGGTCGAGGGTGACGAAGACCGCGCCGTGCCGGTCGGCCGCACGCCGGAACACCGGTCCCAGGTAGAACCCTCGGTCGGCGAGCACGTGCTGTCTCATGGGGTCGTTCCTCTCCGTGGTGGTCACCAGGCGCCCTTGCGGACCAGATGGCGGCGGAGCTTCCCGGTCGGGGTCCGGGGCAGCGACGGGACGAAGCTGACGCTGCGGGGGACCTTGAACGCGGCGAGGCTCTCGCGCGCCAGGCCGGTCAACTCGTCGGCCAGACCGTCGCGTACGGGCGCCGCGGGGACCACGAAGGCCCGCAGCCGGCTCGCGCCGCGCCCGTCGGGAACCGCCGCGACGGCCACCTCCCGCACCGCCGGATGGCCGCGCAGCACGGCCTCCACCTCCAGCGGGGAGACGGTGATGCCGCCGACCATCTCCATGTCGTCGACGCGGCCCAGATGCCGATAGGTGCCGTCCGGTTCGCGGCGGGCCCGGTCCCGCGTGGCCAGCCAGCCGCCCACGAGGGTCCGGGCGCTCTCCTCGGGCCGGCCGAGATAGCCGGGCGTCACCGTCGGCCCGCGCACCCACATCTCGCCCTCGGCGCCGTCCGGCACCGGATGCCCGTCACGGTCGCGCAGCTCCACCTCGAAGCCGGGTACGGGAAGCCCCACGGTGCCCGGGTGGTTGTGGGCGAAGCCGTTGGCGCAGAACGCGTGACCGGCCTCGGTGGAGCCGATCTGCTCCAGCACCGGAGCGTCCAGCAGGGCGGTCACCTGCCGGGCCAGCCCCTCCGGCAGCCCCTCGCCGGCCGACACCGCCGCCCGCACCGAGGCGAAGCAGCCCTGGTGCCCGTGGCCCCGCTCGGCGACGAGCGCGGCGTACGCGGACGGCACGGAGTACAGCAGCGTCACCCGGTGCCGGGCCACGAGCTCGTCGATGGTCGCCGGGGAGGGCCGCCGGTCGACCAGGACGGCGGACGAGCCGGAGAACAGCGGGAAGACGAACGCGTTGCCGAAGCCGTAGGCGAAGAACAGCTTCGACACCGACAGGGTGACGTCCTCCGCGGTGATCCGCAGCACGCGCCGCCCGACCAGGTCGTGGTATGTGCGGGGATCGCCGTGCGTGTGCACGACGCCCTTGGGGCGGCCCGTGGTGCCGGAGGTGTACTGCACGTAGAGCGGGCTCCTCGCGTCCACCCGGTGCGCGGGGGCGGGCGCGGCGGCGGGGGTGAGGGCCATCAGCTGGTCGGCACCGAGCACCGCCCGGGCGGCGAACCGCCCCTCCGGGCCCGGCCCCGTCACACACAGCACGGCCTCGGTGTCCCCGGCCAGGAAGGCGTGGTCGGCGGCCGGGAGCTCGGGGTTGACCAGGACCGCTACGGCACCGAGGCGGGCGGTGGCGAGGAAGGCCGTCACCCAGGCGAGGGAGTCCGGCAGCGCGAGCAGCACACGGTCGCCGGGGCGCACCCCGTGGCCGGCCAGCACGGTGGCCGCCCGGGCGGCGAGGTCGTGCACCTCGCCGTGGGTCCAGGCGCGGTGCCCCTGGTGGAAGGCGGTCCGACCGGTCCATCCGCGCCGCTCGGCGAGTTCCGCCAGGTGGGCCGCGAGGTTCCCGGGCGCCCCGGTCCCGGCCGGGCTCAGGGTGGCTTGCGGACTGGTCATCGCCGGGCCTCCCCGGCCGCACCGGCCTTCTGCCCCGGCGGCGGCTGCCGGCGCGTCCGGCCGGCGGTGTGCTGGTGCAGGGCCCGCATCGGGGCCGCCGTCTTCAGCAGCATCTCCTCGTACTCGGCCTCCGGGTCGGAGCCGAGCACGATCGCGCCCCCCGCTCCCAGATGCACCTGGCCGTCGGCGAAGACGGCGGTCCGGATCACGATGCTGAGGTCCGCGCCGCCGCCGCAGCCGAAGTAGCCGAGGGCGCCGGAGTAGACCCCGCGGGCCTCGGTCTCCAGCGAGTCGATGATCTCCAGCGTGCGCAGCTTCGGCGCGCCGGTCATGGACCCGCCCGGGAAGCAGGCCCGCACGCAGTCCACCGCGTCCGTGCCGGGCCGGAGCCTGCCTTCCACGGTCGACACCAGCTGGTGCACGGTGGCGTACGTCTCCGTGGCCATCAGCCGGGAGACCCGTACGGTCCCGGTGCGGCAGACCTGCCCCAGGTCGTTGCGCAGCAGGTCGACGATCATCAGGTTCTCGGCCCGGGTCTTGGCGTCCGCCGCGAGCGCGTCCCGCAGCCGGGCGTCCTCCTCCGGCCCGTCGCCCCGGGGCGCGGTGCCCTTGATGGGCCGGGCCTCGGCGGTGCCGTCCCGGCCGATCCGCAGGAACCGCTCGGGCGAGGAACCGGCCACCTCCAGTTCGCCGAACCTCAGGAACGCCGCGTAGGGGGCCGGGTTGTCGCGGCGCAGCGTCCGGTAGAACTCCAGCGCGTCGGGCGGAGCGGGCAGCCGGGCGGCGTTCGTCAGGCAGACCTCGTAGCTGGTGCCCGCCCGCAGCGCCTGTCGGCAGGCTTCGATGTCCGCGAGGTACGTCGTCCGGTCGCGCACCAGCCACGGCTCGGCGGCGCCGGGGTCGGCCGGGGCCGGCGGCGCGGGCAGCGGCGGGCGCTCCGTCGTCACGCAGGAGAGGCCGGCCAGCACACCGTCCAGCCAGTCGGCGGCCTCCCGCGCGGCCTGCGGGGTGTCCTCCGCCAGGCACACGACGTAGGTGAAGCCCTCCTCGTGGTCCACCGCGATCACCCGGTCGGCGAACAGCCAGGCGGCGTCCGGGGCGGGGGAGCGGTGCCGGCTGGACGACCCGCAGTCGGCCTTCATCTCGTAGCCGAAGTAGCCGACATAGCCGCCGGTGAAGTCGAACGGCAGCCCCGTCGCGTCCACCCGGCGGGTCGTCAACTGCCGCTTCAGATAGTCGAAGACACTCGCCCTGACCCGCCGCACCGGCCGATCCGCCCGCTCGATCTCGCACTGCCCGGCGGCGACGTCGTACCGCACGAACTCGGCGAGCGGCCCCTGGTCGTCCCCGAGGAACGAGAACCGCGACCGCCCCGGCTCGACCAGCGAACTGTCCAGCCAGAAGGACCGCGGCGACCCCGCGAACAGGCGCTCGAAGACCGCCTCGGTGTCGACGGCACCGCTCATCCGCCGGGTGTGCAGCCGATACCCGGCCCGCCCGGGACGACGGGGCCGGGGGAAGCCGGCGGAGGGCGCATGCGCGGCGGCAGACCCATCGACGCCGACGGGCGTGCCCAGCCCCGCGGCCGGGACGCCGCCGTGCGCCGGAGAGGCCCCGCCCGGCAGTTTCGCCGCGCCGAGGGGCACGACTGCCGCCCGGGAGACCGCGGCGACCTGGAAGACGGCCGCCGTCGCGGGCTTGCGCGGGCGCTCGGTGTCCGAGGGGGCCGCCCCCGCTCGCCACACCCCCGTGGCGTACTCCGGGACGCCCGGGCGCCGCCGGACCCCCTCGTGCGACGGCACGGCCGTGTTCTTCGTGCGCAGCTTCCCGGCCCGCTGGGCGGTGAGATTGCGGAAGTTCACGAGCATGCGGTGCCCGTACTCCGTGAGGACCGACTCCGGATGGAACTGCACCCCCCACAGCGGCCGGCTGCGGTGCCGGAGCCCCATCAGGACGCCGTCCTCCGCCCAGGCGGTGGCCTCCAGCGTCTTGGGCAGCGGCTCGCGCACGGCCAGGGAGTGGTAGCGGACGGCGGTGAAGTGCTGCGGCAGCCCGTGGAACAGGTCGCGCCCGTCGTGCCGGACCGTGGACAGATGCCCGTGCCGCGGCTCCGGAGCGGGCCCCACCAGACCGGACTCCCCGATCGCGATGCCCTGATGCCCCAGACACACCCCGAGCACCGGAACCGGGGAAGTCGCGAGCAGCCTGCCCCCGATGCCGAAGTCACGCGCCTCGCCCGGGTGCCCGGGGCCGGGGGAGACGACGAGGTTGTCGAACGCCCGGAGATCAGGGAGACCGTCGACGGGCGCGTCGTTCCGGACCACCACCGGCTCCTCGCCGTTGACCTCGGCGATCAGCTGGAACAGGTTGTACGTGTACGAGTCGTAATTGTCGATGAGCAGGGTCTTCACCCGCCCACCTCCCTCTGTTCGTTCGCGGGCCTATGTGGCCCGGCGTTTGTGCCGGCCGCGCAGTGCCTGGAGCGACGGGTACAGCCATTTCCTGAAGAAACGCTGGAGCCGAGGCATGAGAATCCAGGTGACAAGAGCCGTCACACACAGACACAACAACAGCGTGCGAAACAGTGCATTGAGGTCACCGAGATAGGGGAGGACCGTCAGATTGAACAGGAGCACCGGTGGGAAAACCGCGCTCATATTCACGAACCACAGTTTCCATTTCGACGGCGGAGCCGGCGGCGCGGGGGTCAGCGTCTGCGCGTCGAACCAGGCCCGGGCGCCCGGCACCCTCCGGCGCTCCGCCTCCCGGGCGACCCCCTCCAGCCGGGCGTCCCACCGCTCCCGGGAGTTTGATTTCTCCCAAGCCAGGGCCGAACCCTCGCTGGCGAAGCGATAGACGACATGCCACTCCGCCCCTCCGTCGACAAGTACCCCACCCCCCAGAAATCCCGGCTGCCGCGCGGTCGCGGCCAGCATGGCCCACCCCCAGGAGTGGAAGTCGGCCGCACGGCCCGGCGACACGCGATAGGCCACGGTGACCGTGACGGGATTACTGGTCACGCCGTCCCATACGGAAAGCGCTCACCCCGCGTTCAAGATTCAACAAACAATTTTCCGGTCGTTCGCAAGATCACCCCCGAAGGTTCGGACTTTTCCGCAGCCGGAAAGCGCCGTCCCTCACCGCGGTGCGACGGCGTGCTCCTCCGCCTCCACCGGCGCCTCCCCGAACCGCGACAGCGCCAGCGCCCCCGCCACCGCCACCGCGAAACCGAGGATCGCCAGCCATCCCAGCCCCGGCCGCGTACGGTCCCCGAGCCACACCACACCGATCAGCGCGGGCGCGACGGTCTCCCCGAGCACCAGCCCGGCCGTCGCCGTCGTCACCGACCCGCGCTGCAGGGCCGTGGTGAGCAACAGGAAGGCCGCCCCGCCGCCGAGCAGCAGCGCGTAGGTCGCCGGATCGGGGAACAGCTCACCGGCCGAGAACCCGTCGATGAGCCGTACCGACACCTCCACCACCCCGAACCCCAGCCCCGCCCCCAGGCCGAGCGTCAGCGCCCGCCCCCGCTCCGACAGCCGCCCGGCCGCGGCCCCGAGCAGCAGCACCCCGGCCGCCGCCCCGAGCATCGCCCACTGCAGCCAGGCCGGCCCCTCCTCGTCACCCTCCGCCCCGGAGGCCAGCCCCAGCAGCGCGAGCCCGGCACACACCACCGCCACCGCCGCCCACTCCACACGGCTCAGCCGCACCGTGAGCAGCGGCGCCGCGACCACGGCCGTCACCGCGAGGCTCGCGGCCAGCGCCGCCCCCACGGCGTAGATCGGCACCGACCGCAGCGCCAGGATCTGCAGCACGAAGCCGAGCCCGTCCAGCGCGAGGCCCGCCAGATACCGCCACTGCCGCAGCGCCCGCCACAGCAGCGCCACGTCCCCGCCCGGCCCGGTCGCCGCCGCCGACCGCGCGGCGATCGCCTGCAACACCGTCGCCGTACCGAAGCAGACCGCCGCACCAAGGGCGCACAGCATTCCAAAGATCACAAATCGACAGTAGGCGAGCGGCCGCGAACGGGGGGCCGTGCGCGCCCGTCCTCACCCATCTCTAGGCTGACCGTCTGTCAGTGCACGACGGGGAGACACGGGGAGACACGCACATGGCTGAGACACGGCGGCGACTGCGCTCGAGCACGGTGGTGCTGGGTGGCATGGGCGTCCTCGCGGCGGCCCTGTCCGCCTGTGGCTCCGACCCGGACCGCCGCTGCGTGGACCGGGACAGCTACGACTACATCAACGGCTACAAGATCGTCGCCGACAGGAACTGCTCGTCCGGCACCTCCTCCTCGGGCAAGGGCCGCAAGACCGGCAAGGCCAAGAGCACCGACGCCGACTGGTACTACGACGCCGACGTCAGCGGCGGCTACGCCGACGACGGCACCTTCAGCCGCAGCGAGGCCGTCGACCGGGGCGGCTTCGGCTGCTCGGGCTCGGGCAGCGGCGGCGGCTGAGGGCGGACACGGCAGATGGAACGCAGAACCGCCGAACCCCGCCCCGGTTGGCAGCAGACCGTCGAGGAACAGGGCCTGATCTACCCCCTGACCCGCTACCCGGACGACTCACTGCGCCCCTACTGGGACGAGAGCGCGTACTACGTCTTCTCGCTGGAGGAGATCGAGGCCCTCGAAGAGGTCGTCGAGGACCTCCACCGCATGTGCCTGGCGGCGGCCGCCCACATCGTCACCGAGGACCGCTTCTCCGACCTCGGCATCACCGACCCCCGCGTGGCCCGCACGGTCGCCGAGGCCTGGCAGCGCCGAGCCGAACTCCCCTCGGTCTACGGCCGCTTCGACCTCCGCTACGACGGCACCGGCCCGGCCAAGCTCCTGGAGTACAACGCCGACACCCCCACCTCCCTGGTCGAGGCCGCTTCCCCCCAGTGGTTCTGGATGGAGGACCGCTTCCCCGGCGCCGACCAGTGGAACTCCCTCCACGAACGCCTCATCGACGCGTGGCAGAAGCAGGCCGCCCTCCTCCCGCCCGGCAGCCCTTTGTACTTCGCGTACTCCTCCGCCGACGAACTCGGCGAGGACATGATGACGGTCGCCTACCTCAAGGAGACGGCCGAGCAGGCGGGCATGGCCACCGACTGGATCGCCATGGAGGAGATCGGCTGGGACCGCCTCTCCGGCCGCTTCGTCGACAACCGCCTCCGCTTCATCCGCAGCATCTTCAAGCTCTACCCGTGGGAGTGGCTCACCACCGACCGCTTCGCGGACCACGTCCTGGACACCCTCGACAACGGCGGCGGCACGGGCTCCACCCTGTGGATAGAACCGGCCTGGAAGATGCTCCTCAGCAACAAGGCGCTGCTCGCGATCCTCTGGGAGCTGTACCCGGACCACCCGAACCTCCTCCCCGCGTACCTGGACGGCCCCCGCGGCCTGTCCACCACGGGCTGGGTGGCCAAGCCCCTCCTGGGCCGCGAGGGCGCGGGCGTCACGATCCACGACCCCGGCACGGCCCCCGTCCTGCGCGACGAACCTTGCTGCTACCAGCAGCTCGCCCCCCTCCCCGACTTCGACGGCAACCGGGTGGTCCTGGGAGCCTGGGTGGTGGAAGACGAGTCGGCGGGCCTGGGCATCCGCGAGTCCTCGGGCCTGATAACGGACGAGTACGCCCGCTTCCTGCCCCACGTGATCCTTTAGTGACCTGCTTTTCAGGGGCGCGGGGAACTGCGCGATCAGCCACGGACAACCCGCACTCGGCGACGAAGAGCAACCCGGCAGACGCTCCCCGCCCACCCCACCCGGTAGGCTGCTCACGGGCCGTGACTGGCGCGCTGGGATGGGACCAACCATCGGGGAGCGGCCCGAGCAGACAGAGCCGTGCGCCTGGGCCGTACCGTGAACGCTGAACGCAACGTCCGGAGGTCCCCATGTCAGCAGAGCTCACCCCCGCTTCCACCGCCTACCGCGCCGCCCTCGACGTCATCCGCGCCGTCGAACCCCGCGTGGCGGACGCCATCGGCCAGGAGGTCGCCGACCAGCGCGAGATGCTCAAGCTGATCGCCTCCGAGAACTACGCCTCCCCGGCCACGCTCCTGACCATGGGCAACTGGTTCAGCGACAAGTACGCCGAGGGCACCGTCGGCCGCCGCTTCTACGCCGGCTGCCGCAACGTCGACACCGTCGAGTCCCTCGCCGCCGAGCACGCCAAGGAGCTCTTCGGCGCCCGCCACGCCTACGTCCAGCCGCACTCCGGCATCGACGCCAACCTCGTCGCCTTCTGGGCCGTCCTCGGCGCCCGCGTCGAGGTGCCCTTCCTGGAGAAGACCGGCGCCCGCCAGGTCAACGACCTGACCGACGCCGACTGGGCCGAGCTGCGCCAGGCCTTCGGCAACCAGCGCATGCTCGGCATGTCCCTGGACGCCGGCGGTCACCTCACCCACGGCTTCCGCCCGAACATCTCCGGCAAGATGTTCGACCAGCGCTCCTACGGCACGGACCCGGCCACGGGCCTCATCGACTACGAGGCGCTGCGCACCTCCGCCCGCGAGTTCAAGCCGCTGATCATCGTCGCGGGCTACTCGGCCTACCCCCGTCTGGTGAACTTCCGGATCATGCGCGAGATCGCCGACGAGGTCGGCGCGACGCTCATGGTCGACATGGCGCACTTCGCCGGCCTGGTCGCGGGCAAGGTCCTCACCGGCGACTTCGACCCGGTCCCGCACGCCCAGATCGTGACGACGACCACCCACAAGTCGCTGCGCGGCCCCCGCGGCGGCATGGTCCTGTGCGACGACTCCCTGAAGGACCAGGTCGACCGCGGCTGCCCGATGGTCCTCGGCGGCCCGCTCCCGCACGTCATGGCCGCCAAGGCCGTCGCCCTCGCGGAGGCCCGCCAGGAGTCCTTCCGCGACTACGCCCAGCACATCGTCGACAACTCCCGCGCCCTCGCCGAAGGCCTGATGCGCCGCGGCGCGACCCTGGTGACCGGCGGTACGGACAACCACCTGAACCTGATCGACGTCGCCTCCTCCTACAGCCTCACCGGCCGCCAGGCCGAGGCCGCCCTGCTCGACTCGGGCATCGTCACCAACCGCAACGCGATCCCCGCCGACCCGAACGGCGCCTGGTACACGTCCGGCATCCGCATCGGCACCCCCGCCCTGACCACCCGTGGCCTGGGCACCGCCGAGATGGACGAGGTCGCCGGCCTCATCGACCGTGTCCTCACCACCACGGAGCCGGGCACGACCAAGTCGGGCGCCCCCTCCAAGGCGTCCCACGTCCTCGACGCGAAGATCGCCGACGAGATCTCCCGCCGCGCCACCGACCTCGTGGCCGGTTTCCCGCTGTACCCGGAGATCGACCTGGGCTGACGCCCACGGCCTCTCATTCGTCCAGGTCGATCAGTACCTGACGCGGCTCCTCCCGCGGCGGTCCGGCTTCCCGCCGGGCCGCCGCGCGGCGTATCAGCAGCGTGCCGCCGGCTCCGGCCGCGAGCCCCAGCGCCCCCGCCGCCACCGCCCAGCGGGCCTCACCCCGCACCGGCCCGGGCAGGCCGGCGGCGGCATCGCTCCCGACGGGCCCGTCCTCCGGGTCTCCCAGCAGCCGCCCCCTGTCCAGCCGGTCGAAGAGCGACCGCGGCGCCCGGTGCCAGCGGATGTCGTCGTCCTCCACGGCGGGCGTCGGATCCGACCGCACCCACGGCGTGCCGTCCTCGGCCACGAACAGCTGGTCCTGCCGCTCGACGGCCACGTCCCCGCCCGGCGGCCGGTTGGTGGCGGGCCAGCCGCCGACCCCGGACAGCCCCCAGACCACCGTCAGCCGCACCGGTGGGAAGTGCCCCGCCGCCCACTCCTGCGGAACCCGCTCCGTCCCCCTGAACGTGGGCTCGAGCAGCTGCCACAGCCGGGCGAAGGCCGGCTGGCCCGAGCGCACCGCCGTCGTCCGCCCCGTGCCGCCCTCGACGACCATCGCCACGTCCGGGACGTCCCGCGGCCGCAGCGGGAGAGCCACGGCGGACGTCACCGCCACGCCCCCGGCCAGAGCACCCGCCACCGCCACCACCAGCACCCGCCGCACCATCCCGCGCCGGCCCCTCCCTCTCCCCGCCCGGCCTCGTGCCCGCATCGGTCCCCCTCCCCGTCTGCACCGCCCCGAACACCGCACGGGTCATACCCCTGCCGCGCCTCATCCCCTTGTTACACCGCCGGGGCCGGACGGGTGCCCGTCTGTTTCCGGCCGGTTCGGGATCGGCCTCCGGGACCTGAGAGAATGGTGAGCATGGCCTCTGACCGACCTCGCGTGCTCTCCGGGATCCAGCCCACCGCCGGCTCGTTCCACCTCGGCAACTACCTCGGCGCCGTCCGCCAGTGGGTGGCCCTGCAGGAGACCCACGACGCGTTCTACATGGTCGTCGACCTGCACGCGATCACCATCCCGCAGGACCCGAAGGACCTGCGCGCGAACACGCGCCTGGCCGCGGCCCAGCTCCTCGCGGCGGGTCTCGACCCGGACCGCTGCACGCTCTTCGTGCAGAGCCACGTCCCCGAGCACGCCCAGCTCGCCTGGATCATGAACTGCCTCACCGGCTTCGGCGAGGCCGGCCGGATGACCCAGTTCAAGGACAAGTCCGCCAAGCAGGGCGCCGAGCGCGCCTCGGTCGGCCTGTTCACGTACCCGATCCTCCAGGTCGCGGACATCCTGCTCTACCAGGCCCACGAGGTCCCGGTCGGCGAGGACCAGCGCCAGCACATCGAGCTCACCCGCGACCTCGCCACGCGCTTCAACGGCCGCTTCGGCGATACCTTCACCCTCCCGAAGCCGTACATCCTCAAGGAGACGGCGAAGATCTACGACCTTCAGGACCCGTCGATCAAGATGAGCAAGTCGGCGTCCACGCCGAAGGGCCTCATCAACCTCCTCGACGAGCCGAAGGCGACGGCCAAGAAGGTCAAGAGCGCCGTCACCGACACCGAGACGGTGATCCGCTTCGACGCCGAGAACAAGCCGGGCGTCAGCAACCTCCTGACGATCTACTCGACCCTCACCGGCGAGAGCATCGCCGAGCTGGAGGAGAAGTACACCGGCAAGATGTACGGCGCGCTCAAGACGGACCTCGCCGAGGTCATGGTCGAGTTCGTCACGCCGTTCAGGGAGCGCACCCAGCAGTACCTGGACGACCCCGAGACGCTCGACTCGATCCTGGCCAAGGGCGCCGAGAAGGCCCGCGCGGTCGCCGCGGAGACCCTCGCCCAGGCCTACGACAGGGTCGGCTTCCTGCCCGCCAAGCACTGAACCGGCCCCCGCACACAGCCGTACCACCGAACAGCGCTGTACATCACTCCGGTTGCGCCTGCCCGTAACCCGGTCGTGGCCGTACAGTCGATAACCGGGTGGTCGTATCAGCGGCCACACTGACACGACGGGAGACGACGTGGGGACCGTAACGATCGGTGTTTCGATCGCGGTCCCGGAGCCTCACGGCAGCGAGCTCCAGCAGCTGCGCGCGGGCTTCGGCGACGCCTCTGCTCACGGCATCCCCACGCATGTCACCCTGCTGCCGCCGACGGAGGTCGACGAGAGCGCCCTGCCGGCCGTCGAGGCGCATCTGGCCGAGGTCGCCGCGGCGGGCCGCGCCTTCCCCATGCGGCTGTCCGGCACCGGCACCTTCCGCCCGCTGTCGCCGGTGGTGTTCGTCCGGGTCGCCGCGGGCGCCGAGGCCTGCACGCTGCTCCAGCAGCAGGTCCGCGACCCCGCCGGACCGGCCGCCCGCGAACTGCAGTTCCCCTACCATCCGCACGTCACCGTGGCGCACGGCATCGACGAGGCGGCCATGGACCGCGCCTTCGAGGAACTCTCCGGTTACGAGGCCGAGTGGCCCTGCACCGGTTTCGCCCTCTACGAGCAGGGCGCCGACGGCGTCTGGCGCAAGCTCCGTGACTTCCCCTTCGGCGGCTCGGTGGTCCCCCCGCAGGCCGGGCGGGTGGAGCGCGGCTCGGTTCCCACCCGCTGAGCCCCCGCGGGTCGGACCGGCAGCCGCCGGAACACCTCGCCGGTCGGACCGGCAGTCGCCGGAACACCTCGCCGGTCAGATCGGCAGCCGCCGGAACACCCCGCGTGGCAGGTGCCGCAGCGCCGCCATCACCACCCGCAGCGTCCCCGGCACCCACACCGTCTCCGAGCGGCGCCGCAGCCCCAGCTCCACGGCCGTCGCGACCGCCTCGGGCGTGGTCGCCAGCGGCGCCTCCGGCAGCCCGGCCGTCATCCGCGTCCGCACGAAGCCGGGGCGTACGACCATGACGTGCACGCCCGTGCCGTGCAGCGCGTCGCCCAGGCCCTGCGCGAAGGCGTCGAGGCCGGCTTTGCTGGAGCCGTAGATGAAGTTCGCGCGGCGGGCCCGCTCGCCCGCGACGGAGGACATCACGACCAGCGAGCCGTGTCCCTGGGACTGGAGCGAGCGGGCGCACACCAGACCCGCCGAGACCGCGCCGGTGTAGTTGGTCTGCGCGACCCGCACCGCCGCCTCGGGCTCCCGCTCGTCGCGGGCCTGGTCACCGAGCAGCCCGAAGGCGAGCAGCACCATGTCGACGTCGCCCTCGGCGAAGACCTTGCCGAGCACGGCCTCGTGGGAGGCCGGGTCGAGGGCGTCGAAGGCGACGGTGTGCACGTCGGCCCCCAGCCCGCGCAGCTGCCCGGCGGCCTCCTCCAGGGCGGGGGAGGGGCGGCCGGCCAGCCAGACCGTGCGGGTACGGCGGGCGATCAGGCGGCGGGCGGTGGCCAGCGCGATCTCGGACGTACCGCCGAGGACGAGCAGGGACTGGGGGAGGCCGAAGGCGTCCTTCATGACAGCAGCTCCTAGAGGTTGCTCAGAGACTGAGGCGGCGGGCCAGGTCGGACACGAACACCCCGCGCGGGTCCAGTTGGGCGCGCAGCTCGCGGAAGTCGCCGAGACGCGGGTACATGGCCGCGAGCAGGTCCGGGCGCAGCCGGGCGTCCTTGGCGAGGTAGACGCGGCCGCCCGCGGCGGCTACCTCCTCGTCCAGTTCGTCGAGGAACGCGCCGAGGCCGGGCAGGCCCGCCGGGATGTCCAGCGCCAGCGTCCAGCCCGGCACGGGGAAGGACAGCCACCCCGGGTCGGCTTCCCCGAAGCGCTTGAGGACGGCCAGGAAGGACGGGCAGCGGCGTTCCGAGATGCGGCGCACGATCCGGCGCAGCGCGTCCTCCCGGCCGTGGCCGACGACGAACTGGTACTGCACGAAGCCGCCGCGGCCGTAGACGCGGTTCCAGTGGGGTACGCCGTCCAGGGGGTGGAAGAACGAGGAGATGCGCTGGAGTTGGCCGGTGCGGGCGCGGGGGGCCTTGCGGTACCAGAGCTCGTTGAACAGGCCCACGGTCGTCCGGCTGAGCAGGCCCTCGGGGAGGATCGCGGGGGCGGCCGGGAGTCGGGCGGTGCGAAAGGCGAGCGGGTCCCGGCGCAGGCGGGCGGGGAGCGCGTCCAGTGGGGCGTGGTCGCCGCGGGTGAGGACCGCGCGCCCGGTGGCGGCGCCCCGGGCCAGCAGGTCGATCCAGGCGACCGAGTAGCGGTAGCGGTGGTCGGTGGCCGTCAGCCGGGCCATCAGGTCGTCCAGGTCCGACGCCCGCTCGGTGTCGACCGACATCAGCGACGTCTCGACGGGCTGGAGCCGGATCGTCGCGGTGAGGATCACGCCGGTCAGGCCCATGCCGCCGGCCGTCGCGTCGAACAGCGGCGTGCCGGGGACCACCGTGCGGATCCCGCCGTCGGCGGTGAGCAGTTCGAGGGCGAGCACGTGCCGCGAGAAGGACCCCGAAACGTGGTGGTTCTTGCCGTGGATGTCGGCGCCGATCGCCCCGCCGACGGTGACGTAGCGGGTGCCGGGGGTGACGGGCACGAACCAGCCGAGGGGCAGCAGCACCTCCATCAGCCGGTGCAAAGAGACGCCCGCGTCGCACAGCACGGTCCCGCCGTCGGCGTCGATCGCGTGCACCCGGTCCAGGGCCGTCATGTCGAGCACGGACCCGCCCGCGTTCTGTGCCGCGTCCCCGTACGCCCGTCCCAGGCCCCGGGGGATCCCGCCGCGCGCCCCGCAGTCCCGGACGGCCGCCGCGGCCTCCTCGTACGTCCGCGGACGGATCAGCCAGGCGGCGGTGGGGGCGGTGCGGCCCCAGCCCGTGACGGTGGTGTGGTCCAGGCCCATGACGTCCGGGTCGGAATCGGTGTCGGCAGACATGTCCGTGACCGTATCGCCCAACTGTGAGCGAATAGTTAGCGAACATGGCATCCCTCCCCGAAATGGGTGATTAATGGGATGTCGCCCAATATTGCCGGAGTTCAGGCCCGAAGGGCGTGAACAGTGAGTCCACATGGACGACCTCGACGACCTGCACGACATGGACCACCGGATCGTTTCGGCGCTCAGGGAGTGCGGCACCGACCCGCGCGTCGCCGGCGCCGCCCGTGCCCTGTCCTGGGCGGGGGAGCACGCGGCGCTCTGGCTGGCGGCGGGGCTCGCCGGAGCAGCCGTCGACGGCGGGCGCCGCGCCGTTTGGCTGCGCGGCACCGCACTGACCGCGGGGGCGCACCTGGTCAGCATGGGGGTGAAACGGGTCGTGCGCAGGCCGCGCCCCGCTCATGTCGTTCCCCTGGTGCGCACCGCCGGTCGGCACTCCTTCCCCAGCTCGCACGCCGCCTCCGCGGCGGCCGCGGCCGTCGCCTTCGGTGCCCTGGGCGCCCACGCGGTCCCGCCGCTCGCCGGGCTGGTGTGCGTCTCACGGCTGGTGGCCGGCGTCCACTTCCCCACGGACATCGCCGCCGGCGCGGCCCTCGGCGCCCTCACGGCCCGGCTCGGCGCCCGCTGGATGCGGGAAGGCGCCCACCATGACTGAGGCGGCCGTCCTCCGCCAGCGCACCCACGACGAGCGGTCCGCACCACCCCGCAGGGGTGGTCTCCTCGCCGGTCTCCTCAGGACCGCGCGCCCCAAGCAGTGGGTCAAGAACGTCCTCGTGGTCGCCGCCCCGGCCGCCGCCGGCGAGCTCTTCTCCCGGCACGCGCTGCTCCAACTGGCCCTCGTCTTCTGCCTCTTCACCGCCTGCGCCGCCGCCGTCTACCTCGTCAACGACGCCCGCGACGCCGACGCCGACCGCGCCCACCCCGTCAAACGGCACCGTCCGGTCGCCGCCGGGCAGGTCCCGGTACCCGTCGCCTACGCCGTCGGCGGCTGCCTGGGCGTCCTCGCGCCCGCCGCCGCGGCGTGGCTGTGCGGCCCCGCCGTCGCCACCCTGCTGACCGCCTACCTCGTCATGCAACTGGCCTACTGCGTCAGCCTCAAGCACGTCCTGGTCGTCGATCTCGCCGTGGTCACCACCGGCTTCCTCATGCGCGCCATGGTCGGCGGACTCGCCCTCGGCATCCCGCTCTCGCGCTGGTTCCTGATCACCACCGGTTTCGGTGCCCTGTTCATGGTGTCGGCCAAGCGCTACTCGGAAGCCGTCCAGATGGCCGGAAAAGCGGGCGCCACCCGCGCGTTGCTCACCGAGTACACCACCGGCTACCTCCGCTTCGTCTGGCAGCTCGCGGCCGGTGTGGCCGTCCTCGGATACTGCCTGTGGGCCATGGAGGAGGGCGGCGTCCCGCACACCAGCGTGCTGCCGTGGCGTCAACTGTCCATGGTCGCCTTCATCCTGGCGATCCTCCGCTACGCCGTCTTCGCCGACCGCGGCACGGCCGGCGAACCCGAGGACGTCGTCCTGGGCGACCGCGCCCTCGCACTCATCGGCATCGCCTGGGTGGCGATGTACGGCCTGGCCGTGGCGAACTGGTGACCACACGCGCGTGGCGGCGCCCCAGGTTCCCGGGCCGCCGGGAACTGCTCGGCTTCGCCACCGTCGGTCTCCTCGCCTACGCCGTCGACCTCGTCCTGTTCACCGCCCTGCGCGGCCCCGCCGGACTGGACCCGATCACCGCCAAGTCGTTGTCCTTCCTCGCCGCCTGCACGGTCGCCTACGCGGGCAACGCCCTCGGCACCTACCGCACCGCACGCGCACCGGGCCTGCGGGGGTACGCCGTGTTCTTCGCGGTGAACCTCGCAGGAGCCGCCCTGCAACTGCTCTGCCTGGCCGTCAGCCACTACGGCCTCGGCCTCACCTCGCAGCGCGCGGACACCCTCTCCGGCGCGGTCGTCGGTATGGCGCTGGCCACAGTCCTGCGGTTCTGGGGTACCCGTACATGGGTGTTCCGGGCGGAGGGCAGAGTCGGATCATGGACTGGCTGAAAAGACTCCCGGTGATCGGGCCGTGGGCGGAGCGGCTGATGATCACGCACGCGTGGCGGTCGTACGAGCGGCTCGACCGCGTGAAGTGGACGCGGCTGGCCGCCGCGATGACCTTCACCAGTTTCGTCGCGCTGTTCCCGCTGCTGACGGTGTCCGCCACCATCGCCGCCGCCACGCTCAGCACCGCGCAGGAGCACAAGCTTCAGGACAAGCTCGCCGAGCAGGTTCCCGGCATCTCCGACCAGCTCGACATCGCCGGACTGGTCGACAACGCCGGCACCATCGGGCTCATCGCGGGCGCCCTGCTGTTCTTCACCGGCGTCAGCTGGGCCGGCTCCATGCGCGAGTGCCTGCGGGCGGTGTGGGAGCTGTCCGACGAGGAGGAGAACCCCGCCCTGCGCTACGGCAAGGACGCGGGCGTCCTGATCGGCCTCGGCGGCGCGCTGCTGGTCACCATCGCCGCCTCCGCCGTCGCCTCCGCGATGATCGGCTGGATCATCAAGGAAGCCGGCATCGACGAGGGCGGCTGGGGCGGGGTCCTGCTGCACATCGCCGCGTTCCTGATCGCCGTGCTCGCGAACTTCCTGCTCCTGCTCTACGTCCTGACGCTGCTGCCCGGCGTCGAGCCGACCCGCCACCGCCTGGTCGTGGCGGCGCTGACCGGAGCGATCGGGTTCGAACTGCTGAAGCTGCTGCTCAGCGGCTATCTGCAGGGCGTGGCGGCGAAGAGCATGTACGGCGCGTTCGGCGTGCCCGTCGCGCTGCTGCTGTGGATCAATTTCACCTCGAAACTGGTGCTGTTCTGCGCCGCCTGGACGGCGACGCAGAGCAAGGAGGACGAGGTCCCGGACCTCACGGCCGGGTCCGGCGGCGCACCAGATCCGGCAGTGGCCACCGGCGGTTGACGAGGAACGCGGCGCCCGCGAGCAGCACCAGCACCCCACCCGTGATGCCGAGCGCGGTGCCGATGCCGCTGGAGCCGTCCGCGGCCGGGGCGCCGGCCACCGGCTTCGAACCGGTCCCGGCCGTGCCGCCGCCGTCCCCGGAGCCCCCCGCCTCGCCCGAGGGGTTCGCGCCGGGCTTGGCCTGCTCGGCACCCTTGGGCGGCACGAGTTCGCCCACCGGCTGCACCTTCCCGGCCGCCTTGAAGCCCCAGTCGAACAGCCGGGCCGTCTCCTTGTAGACCTCGTTGTGCTCGGGCTTCTCTGGGTTCATCACCGTCACCAGCAGCACCTTGCCGCCACGCTCGGCGACACCGGTGAAGGTGGCGCCGGCGTTGGTGGTGTTGCCGTTCTTGACGCCCGCGATGCCCTGGTAGACGGGCACGTCCACGTCACCGGCCAGCAGCCGGTTGGTGTTCCGGATCTCGAAAGGCTTACGGACCTTCTTGCCCTTCTTGTTCTTCTTCGTCTCGCCGGGGAACTTCGCCGTGACCGTCGAGGCGTACTCGCGGAAGTCCGGCTTCTGCATCCCGGAGCGGGCGACCAGCGTCAGGTCGTAGGCGGACGAGACCTGCCCCTCCGCGTCGTAGCCGTCCGGGCTGACCACGTGCGTGTCGAGGGCCTGGAGCTCCTCGGCGTGCTCGTTCATCTCCTTGACGGTGTTGTCGACGCCCTTGTTCATCGCGGACAGCACGTGCACGGCGTCGTTGCCGGACTGCAGGAAGACACCGAGCCACAAATCGTGGACGGTGTACGTCTCGTCCTCCTTTATCCCGACCATGCTGGAGCCCGGGCCGATACCGGCCAGGTCGGAGGGGACGACCTTGTGCTCGGTGTCCCTCGGGAACCTCGGCAGTAGCGTGTCCGCGAACAGCATCTTCAGCGTGCTCGCCGGGGCGAGGCGCCAGTGCGCGTTGTGCGCGGCCAGCACGTCTCCGGACTCGGCGTCGGCGACGATCCAGGAGCGCGCGCTCAGGTCCTTCGGCAGCGCAGGTACGCCGCCCGCCAGGTTCACCTGCGTGCCCGGCTTGCCGAGCCGGGCGCCGCCCACGCTCGACATCGAGGCCGGGGGAGTGGCCGAGGGGCTCGCGCTCGCCGACGGGCTGTCCGAGGGCTTCGGGGCGGCGACGGCGGCGGGTGCGGCCAGGGCGAGGGACGACAGGACGGCGGAGGTGACCAACAGGGATCGCCTGGTGGTCTGCTTCGGAGCGGGCACGGTCGGAAACGTACATGCCGTACGGGGGGAAGTCCCGTCTCCGGCCCCACCCCGCGAACGGAACCGGACACGGCCTGGCGATACTGGGTGCATGAAGCTCAGCCGCCCCGTCTCCTGGTTCCTGCTCGCCTTCGGGGTGTGGAGCTGGGTCATCTGGATCACTTTCGTCAAGAACCTGGTCAAGGACGGCAGCGGGCTCGCCTTCGACGACGGTCGTCCCACGGCCTACTTCTGGGTGCACCTGCTGCTCGCCGTCGTTTCCTTCGTATTGGGGACGGTCATCGGGGCCATCGGGTTGCGTGGTCTGCGCGCACTGCGCCGGACGTCATAACGGCGATCGGGAGACACGACACCGTGGTCATCGTTTTCGTACTCGTCGCCGTGCTGGTCCTGGCCGTGATGGTGACGGCCAACTGGTACGTGTGGCGCCGTCTGTTCCGCGACACGACCGGCGGCCCGGGTCTCGTCCGCCGGGCGGGTGCGGTCCTCATCGCCGGCGGCTGGGTCCTCGTGATCACCGCGCTGGTCGCCGAACGCTCCGGCGCCCCCTTCTGGCTCCAGCAGGTGCTGGCCTGGCCGGGCTTCCTGTGGCTGGCCCTGTCGATATACCTGCTGCTGGCGGTGGTGGCCGGTGAGATCGTCCGCCCGCTCCTGCGCCGCTTCCTGGAACACCGGGCGAGACGGACGGGCCAGGGCCTACAGCGGAGCGACACCGGCGCGCCCACCACGGCGACGCCCGCACCCGAGCCCGCGACGGCACCGGCAGCCGCGCCCCGGCCCGGCCAAGGCGCCCCTGCGACGCCCCCGCACCCGCCGACGGATCCGGCACCCGGCACCGATGGCGCACCCCAGCGGCTCACCACCGCGGCCCACCCCGCCCCCGTCGGTCCCTCCCGCCGCCTCTTCGTCTCCCGGGTCGTCGCCGGGGCCGCCGCGGCCGCCGCCGTCGGGACCGTGGGGTACGGAACCTACGGTGTGCTGCGCGGGCCGAAGGTCAAGCGGGTCACCGTGCCCCTGGCCAAGCTGCCGCGCGCCGCGCACGGGTACCGGATCGCCGTGGTCAGTGACGTGCACCTCGGCCCGGTCCTGGGACGCGGCTTCGCGCAGAGGGTCGTCGACACGATCAACGGGACCCAGCCCGACCTGATCGCGGTCGTCGGCGACCTGGTCGACGGCAGCGTGAAGGACCTCGGCCCCGCGGCGGCCCCGCTCGCCCAGCTGAGGGCCCGCCACGGGGCGTACTTCGTCACCGGCAACCACGAGTACTTCTCCGGCGCCGAGCAGTGGGTCGAGGAGGTCCGCCGCCTGGGCATCACCCCCCTGGAGAACGCCCGCAGGGAGATGCCGTACTTCGACCTGGCCGGGGTCAACGACGTCGCGGGCGAGGACGAGGGCCAGGGCCCCGACTTCGCGAAGGCGCTCGGCGACCGGGACACCGCACGCGCGTGCGTCCTGCTCGCCCACCAGCCCGTCCAGATCCACGACGCCGTCGAGCACGGCGTCGACCTCCAGCTCTCCGGCCACACCCACGGCGGCCAGCTCTGGCCCGGCAACCTCATCGCCGCCGGCGCCAACCCCACCCTCGCGGGCCTGGACCGCTACGGCGACACCCAGCTCTACGTCTCGCGCGGCGCCGGCGCCTGGGGCCCGCCCACCCGCGTGGGCGCACCGTCGGACATCACCGTGATCGAGCTGGCGTCGAAACAGGCCTGAGCGCGCGCACCCTGTGCCGACGCTGTGAAAGCGGACCGAAAGGCGCATCGGTAAGTTCTTTCCCAACTCATAAGATCTCCCTTCCCCCTGCTCAAAAATTCTGTGATTGGGTGAGCCCGCCACAAAGGGGTGTGGCATTCGCACAAGGGCCCCAAGAGGGTCTGGGGAGGGCAAAGCCGATGCGATCGGTTCGCATACGGATACTCGCGGGGCTGCTGGTCCTGGCCGCCGCGGGCGTGGGTGCCTGGCAGTTCCTGCCGCCGAAGGGCGACGGGAAGACCATCACGGTCGGCACGACGGACGGCGTCACCTCGCTCGACCCCGCCGGTGCTTACGACGCGGGCTCCTGGGCGCTGTTCAGCAACGTCTTCCAGTCGCTGCTGACCTTCGCGCCGGGCGGCACCGCCCCCGTGCCGGACGCGGCGAAGAGCTGCGCGTTCGTCCACGGCGACCTCACCACGTACCGCTGCGAGCTGCGCGACGGCCTCACCTTCCCGAGCGGCCGGGCGATGAACGCCGAGGACGTGAAGTACTCCTTCGACCGGATCCTGAGGATCAAGGCCCCCGTCGGCCCGGCGTCCCTGCTCGGCACGCTCGGCTCCGTGGACGCCGACGGCATGACCGTCACCTTCCACCTGACCTCGCCGGACGCGACGTTCCCCTTCAAGGTGGCCACCGGCGCCGGCTCGATCGTCGACCACACCGCGTATCCGGCCGGCAAGCTGCGCACCGACGCCGGGGCCGACGGAACGGGCCCGTACACCCTCACCTCGTACACAAAGGACCACGAGGCGGTCCTCGCGCCCAACCAGCACTACCGGGGCGCCGTCAGCGGCACCGGCCGGCCCGTCGAGCTGCGCTACTACGCGACCCCCCAGGCCCTGGACACCGCCTGGAAGGACAAGCAGGTCGACGTCGCGACCGACCAGCTGCCGCCCGGCGTCCTCGCCGGACTCAACCCGAGCGACCCCGCCCAGCACGTCTACGAGGCGGACGGCTCGGAGACCCGGAACCTGTACTTCAACACCCGCTCGGGCAAGCCGCTGCACGACCCGAAGGTCCGGCAGGCCATGGCCTGGCTGATCGACCGCGAGCAGCTGGCCGCCACCGTCTACGACGGCACCGTCGACCCGCTGTACTCCCTGATCCCGGCAGGCCTGACCGGGCACACCGCCTCCTTCTTCGACGACTACCCGAAGCCCGACCCGGACAAGGCCCGGCAGCTCCTCACCAAGGCCGGCGTCAGCCTGCCGGTGCACTTCACCTACGGCTACGCCAAGGGGCGCGGCGCCGGTGAGCAGGAGGCGGCCGAGATCAAGAAGGAGCTGGAGGCGAGCGGCCTGTTCCAGGTCACCCTCAAGGGCTACGAGTGGACCGCCTTCCAGAAGCAGTGGGCGACCGGCAAGCTCGACGCCTACGCCGTCGGCTGGGTCGCCGACTTCCCCGACCCGGACACCTTCGGCGCCGCGCTCGTCGGCACCGGCAGCGCCATGAACACCGGCTACAGCAGCAAGACCGTCGACCGGCTCATCAAGGACAGCCGGCGCTTCGCCGAGCGGACCGAGGCCGAGCGGGACTTCCGCTCGGTGCAGGAGACCGTCGCCGAGGACGTCCCGGTGCTGCCGCTGTGGCAGGCCAAGGAGTACGTCGTCACCACCGAGGACGTCGGCGGCGGCCAGTACCTGTCGGACGGCACGGGCGTGTTCCGCCTGTGGAGCCTCACCGCGCTCTGACGGCCCGTCCCGCTGTCAGGAGTCGGTGCGCCGCCGTGCCGCCGGGTCGGGGATGGCGTTCGTCATCCCCGGCAGGAACTCCGTGAACAGTTCGTGCACCTCGCGCACGAGCGGCCGCAGCACCCGGAAGCGGGCCAGGGCGACGCCCCGTGCGGTGAGCCGGGCGCCGCGCTCGGCCAGCCGGTAGCTGCGCTCGCGTCCCTCGGTGCGGTCGAAGATCCAGTACAGGACGAGTCCCATCTGGGACAGCCACATCAACTCGGGCAGGATGTCCCGCAGTTCCTCGGGCACCTTGGTCTTCGTGGCCCCGGCGAGCACCTCCCGGTGGACGCTGATGGCCTCCTCGCGCGCGTGCTCCGACTCCGGGGAGAAGGGGCTGAGCGGGCTGTCCGGGTCGGCGGCGTTCTTGAAGAACTGCACCGCGAACTCGTGGTAGGGCGCGGCGATGTCGAGCCAGGCCCGCAGCACCCCCGCGAGCCGGGCCTCCAGGTCGCGCTCCCGGTCCAGGATCTCCCGGACCGCCACCTGGTGCTCGGCGGCGATCCGATCGTAGAAGCCCTGGATCAGGTGCTCCTTGCCCGCGAAGTAGTAGTACGCGTTGCCGACGGAGACCCCGGCCTCCTTGGCGATGGCCCGCATCGTCGTCTTGTCGTAGCCGCGCTCCTGGAACAGCCGCATGGCCGTCTCCAGGATCAGGGCGCGGGTCTGCTCGGACTTGGTGGGGAGGGCGCCGTCGTCGGGGCCGTCGTTCTTCGCGGACACGGGAAGAGAGCCTAACGTCAGGACCGGTGCCGTTACCGGGGGGCGCAGGTGCCGTCGGCGCAGCCCGGCGCGGTGTAGCTCCAGCCGCCGTCCGGGTCGTACGACCAGCCGTCCGCCCGCCGGTAGCCCCGGCCGCCCCACTGCGCCCCGCCGCGCTGTCCCCGGTGCCACTGCGCCCCGCGCCACTTGGCGGCGGCGAGCACCGCGCCCTTGGCGAGCAGGGCGCCGGACGGGGTGCTCAGCCGGTGGGCGAGCGGCCGGTGCTCGCGCAACGCCCACAGGGTGACCACCCAGGCGGCCGGGCCCTGGTAGACCTGCCCGGCGTCGCCGACGACGGTGATCTCGTCGAGGGTGGCGCGGTGGTCGAGGCCGGGAAAGCGCCGCCGGGCCTCCTCGGAGGCGGCCGGGACCAGCTCCAGCGGCACCAGCTTCGGCTGCCGCAGGAGCCAGTCGCGCAGGAACGCGCACAGGGAGCACTCGGCGTCGTACAGGACGGTGAGCCGGCGGACCGGGGCGGCCGCGTGGGTGCCGGTGCCGTTCGTTCCGGTCGTGCTGATGCTGGTGCCGGTGGCGTTCACGTGGGCCTCCGCTCAGCTCTGCGGCTGCGGGGCGACCCAGCCCTGCGGCGGGACCGGCGGCACCTGCTCCCGCTCCATGGCCCCCCGGCGCCGGATCCGGTTGAGCACATAGACGTTGGCCAGGTGCATCACGCCCAGCACCAGCAGCACCACGCCGAGCTTGGTCGACAGGGCCTCGAAGATGCCGCGTGCGTCGGTGATGGTCTCGTCGTCGCTCAGGTAGAGCGCGACGAACCCGAGGTTGACGAGGTAGAAGCCGACCACCAGGAGGTGGTTGACGGCGTCGGCGAGCTTCTCGTTGCCGTGCAGCACGTCGGCGAGGAAGACCCTCCCGTTGTGGCTGAGCGTGCGGGCCACCCAGACGGTCAGACCGATGCTGACCAGCAGGTAGATGACGTAGGCGATGACCGTGCGGTCCATTGCCCCACCCTTCTTGAACACGTTCAAAACGCTGTCGAGGACGACTGTAGACCTATTTTTGAACATGTTCAAGATGGCGCCTCGTGCGGCCATGGGCATGGGCATGGGGACGTACGGCGACGAGGGAGCGACACACGCTCGCGGAGTGCAAGGCCCGGACACCGGTGGCTTCCCAGAGACGCGTGCAGCCCGAGGGCACCGAGCGCGTGCTGAACGGCTACGCGGTGCGCACGCTCGGCCGGATCGACCCCGAGACGCCCCGACCGACGGGCTGCCTCCCCTACGAGGGCGACCGATACGGGCCCCACGATCCTGAGGCAGCTGTGAACCGGCCGGGGTCTGCTCCTTGGAAGGAACAGACCCCGGCCGGGAACTCGGCGCGTCACCCGATGCCGATACGGGTCTTCCAGTAGTCCGCCCGGGCGATGACCTCCGTGCCGGAACCGCTCAGAGCGGTCTTGCCGCCCGCGTGGAAGCGCACGGATCCATCGGCCAGGACGGCCCAGACGTCGGGAACAGTGTCGCCGTTGGCACTCGGGGTGCCCATCAGATGCGGCTTGGCGCTGCTCGCCCAGCCGGACGCGCCGTACTCGTTGTCCTCACCGCCCGAGGAGTTCGCCGCTGTCGCCAGTGAGTTGAGATCGACGCCGCCACCGGAAGCGGCGATGCCCTTGCGGAGCCACAACTTCCCGGAGACGTCGGACCGGTAGACGAGGTCGGTCACGCCGTCACCGGAGACGTCCTGCGTGATGACGATGTCGCGGTCCTGCCAGGCGGAGGAGTTGAGGCGAACCGCCTGGCTCACCGTCGCGCCGTGGTAGCCGGTGAAGGCCCAGAGTTCGTCGTCGGTGCCGGCGCTGTTCCGCACCGTGGCGAAGAAGTCGGGACGGCCGTCGCCTGTCACGTCTCCCGCGCAGACGATCTGGGTGACATCAGCGGGACTCGGAGCCCCGTCCGGCAGCAGGATCTCCCGGCGCCGGTCGACATTGACGGCGCCGTAGCCGTCACCGGGGTAGACCCAGAGCTTGCCGGAGAGGCGGACGACGAGGTCCTGCAGTCCGTCACCGCCGTATATGTCGCCGTTGTGAGTGATCAGGGCTCCCTTGAAGTGCCCTGACGGTGCGGGGACGTACGGGGGCAGGTCGTCGCCGTTGGGGTCCTTGTCGGGGTTGGACCGGTAGGCCCCGGCCATCGAGTAGTCCAGGTCGCCGGTGCCCTTGACGAGATCGTCCTTGTCGGCCTGGGAGGGGTACATGGCAAGGTTGCCGCCCTCGGTCACCACCATGAGGTCGGGCAGCTTGTCGCCGGTGAAGTCGCCGGGGCTGTCGGCCTGGTCCCGCGGGGAGACGTAGAAGAAGTATTTCGTGGGATCGGAGGGGTTGCCCGCGCCGTCGATGGCCCGGACGTAGAGGACATTGGGGCCGGCAGTCGGAGGCTTCGCCCCGGACAGAGCGGCACTCACGCTTGTCGCCGTACCGCTCGTCCGCCCGACGCTGCCGGTGTAGGTGGCTGAATTGAAGCCGTACTCGTAGCGCACGACGTCACTGTTCAGGGCCCGCACGGTGAACGATCCAGCAGTGCCGAACTTCTTGGCCGACCAGTTGGCGTCCTCGGCGTCGTTGCCGAAGCCGTTCTGGTTGCCGTCCGCGTTGGGGTAGTCGGTGGAACTGACCACCGGCGGCCGGGGCGCGGAGGTGTCCAGCACGAACCGGCAGGGTGTCTTGACCGGGTAGTACGACGACGTCGTGCCGGCATCGTCGATGGCCCGGACCCGCCACGAGTAGGTGGTCCCGTTCTTGAGTTTGCTCGTGGAGAACTCCTTCGTCGACCGCAGGGCCGTACCGGTATCGCCTCCGACGGAAACCTTGCCGGTCGAGCCGAGCAGATCTCCGGTTGAATCCCACTGTCCGGTCGGCCAGAGGTCGAAGTCGAGGTAGTCCAGGTTCTTGTCCTTGTCGGTGCCCTTCGCGGTGAAGGTCAGGGCACCTGAACCCATGCGGACGTACGGCTTGGTGGTGGTGCACTTGCCGTCCGGGCCCATGTCCAACGAGTTCGAGACGACAGAAGGCCGGCGGTTGTAGACCAGCTCGAGGACAGGCGCGTAGTCCTGATTGGCGTGGAACTTCTTCCATGCGTACTGGGAGTTCTCGTCGCGAGCGCGCAGCCCGAAGGTGATGCTGTCGTCACCCTTGTCCGCTGCCTTCTGCGCGCCCTTCTTCACGTCGAAGGTCTCGAAGGCGTCCCGGCAGCCGGACTTGTAGCCGTGCGCGAAGCTCTTCGTCGCCAGTTTGTTGCCGTCGTGGAGCTTGGGGGCGTTCTTCCAGTTGGTGTGCGAGTCGATCTCTCCGGTGAGATGCACACTCATCGAACGGGCGCTGCAGGACCAGGAGTAGGACTCGAGCAGCCGCAGCTTGGCTTTGGTGATCTTCGTGCCCTTGAGGTCCTTGTCGAAGGAGATGTTGAAGAACGAGCGGGAGGTGCCCCAGGTGTCGGACTCGAAGCCGACGCGCGCCTCGTGGGTGCCGCCCTTGTTGAAGCCCTTGCCGTTGTAGAACGTGGCGTTGGGGTGGCGGTTGTAGGCGGTGGTCCAGTCCTGGGTGTGCTTTTTGACGGACGGGTCTATGAACACCGGATACGTGGTGGCCGGGTCGTCGAGGAAGTCCTTGTCCGGTGTGAGTTTCCACTGTCCGGTGGACAGGTCCGCCTCGACGAGTTCACCCCGGGAGTCGGGAGAAGGACCCTCCAGAGAGGGCAGAGCGAGCGTCGCGGCGGGCCCCGACTGAGACGGTGCCGGAGTCGGCTCCGCCGGCGCGGAGGGCAGCGGCGACTCTGCAGGTTCAGGGGCGGAATTGTCGCTCGCCGAAGGGAGCGCCTCGACGTCCGTGTCGCTCTGCTCGTCGGACTCGACAGCTTCCTCTTCGATGCTCGGGCTCGGGCTCTCGTCCGGAAGCCCGCCTGTGTCCGCCGGGTCGGGGGTCTCGGACCCGGTCGGTTGGGCCGTCGCCCCGACACCGCCATCGGTGACGGCCGGCTGTCCGCTGCTGTCCCACATCAGTGGTGTGGGCGACATCGCGACTTCTTCGTCATCGGCGTTCTCGGCGCTGACGATTCCGGTCACCGGGTCGAGACGGAAAGTCAGCTGGGCGGAATGCAGGCCGTACACCAACTGCTGGACCTGCGGGTCGGATGCCGCCTGACGATTCTTCAGCACCATCAGCTGACCGAAGCCGTCGTCGTCGGCGGTGAGCACGAGGTCCCCGCCGGGGAAGATCTCGGGATAGAGCGCACGGTTGCCGTCGATGATGGGGGTCGGGACGGGGCCGGGCCAGGTGAGCTGGATCTTGTACTCGCCACCGGCGCCGACATACAGAGTGGCCAGAGGATTTTCCGTGGCGTCAGCGACTGTCTGCCGTACCAGGGACACGCGTCGCACCGTGGAGCGGGAGGCCCGCTGCCCGCCCTGCCCCCCGGACCCGGGCGAAAATACCATGCGGGTGTTGGTGGCCTTCGGCTCCCACCCGCTCCCCGTGCGGCGCAGATTCGGATCGATCTTCCTCCACTCGCCGCCCACCTTGGCGCGCATGGGCGTGGAGTGGAGCTGTTTGGCCATCAAGCCGTCCGGCCGGGCCCACGTCGTGGAACGGGCGGTGCGGTCGGCCGTGACCTCGACGGGCTTCCCGGTCCGCGCCGCCTGCTTGAGGGCGTCGGCTTCCATGACGGTGCTCGAGCCCGACCGGTGGTCGCGGTCGTCCTGAGCGGGACCGCCGTCCAGTCGCAGTCCCGCGTAGACGATGCCGGTCGCGGCGACTGCGGTGGCGAGCAGTGCCACACCGCCTCGACGGCCGGGCCTCGAGCGCCAGTTGCGCGTCATCGGGCGGGTTCCCCTTCCCCCTAGTCCCCCTTGGTACCGGCGCGCGACAGGGCGCAGCCGGGCCAGCCGATGATGACCTATGAGGAATCCGTCGTCACCCTGTGGAGATTTCCGGGGGCCGGATTGAGGAACGTGGCCCCGTGTCCCGTAAGGGAAGGAGGGGTGGCTCGCGGTGCGGCGAACGCCATGTCAACGGCTCCCCGTAAAGGCCGCGAAGCGCTCAAACCGGGGCCATGCGTGCGAGCAATTGCTGTGCAATGACTTGGTTCATGCCAAGACTCGGATATGAGCCGAGTGTTCCATCGTGAAGCTCTTTCCGCTTTGGTCTGCATTCATCGTGCAACAAACCGCTACCTTCCGTGATGATGATCACAGCGGAGCGTCATCTCTGGCTTTCCTTCACAGCGTGATCACAGAATCTTCCGCTGTCTGATACGTCGTCACGCGTGGTCCGTCGCCGGTCCCGCTTCCAGTGGTCCGGGGGGCCCCGCCGTGTTCGGTCGACTTTCGCATGCCCGCAAGCCTCGCCTGGCGCTAACCGCCGTGCCGGTGACCGCTGCCGCACTGCTGCTGGGGCTGCTGCCCGCACCGGCATTGGCCCTACCCCCGGATCCGGCCAGGGAGGAAGTCGGGCGCGAATCACTGGTGCTTGAGGAACTCGAACGTGACGAGCCGGTTGCGGGCGGAGAGTTCAGCCGGCACCTCAGCACGCTGAAGGCCGACATACCCGAGGATCTGCTCGCCGCCCCGACGGGCACGATCAATCCGCCTTCCAACCAGACAGGCACGGTCACCTTCGGGTCGACGACGACGCCCACGTCGGCCCGAACGGCCGCCGCCACCGCCGAACCGGCGGCCCTCGATCCGGTGGGGGCGCTGCCCGTCAGCCTCGGTCAGGCCCCCGGCCAGCCGACGCCGACCGGCACATGGCAGGTCACCATCCCGGACAGGTCCTCTGCGGTCGCCCGTGGAGTGGACGGCACCCTCCTGCTGGTTCAGGCTCCCGACAGCGGCTCGGTGCCCGTCTCCGTCAAGCTGGACTACGCCAAGTTCAAGAACCTCTACGGCGCGGACTGGGCGTCCCGTCTGCGTTTCGTCGCGTTCCCCGACTGCTACTGGACCACGCCGGACGACGAGGCGTGCCAGACGTACGAGGAACTGGAGACGATCAACGACACGGCGGCCAAGTCCCTCACCGCGACCGTCGACCCGGCGGCCGACGGGACTGTCACACCCGCTGCCGCCCCTTCGTCCCGAACCGGCTCCTCCGGTGTGATGCAGGCGTCCTACCAGCGGGCTTCCGCGGCGATTCCAGCGGCCGCCGCAGGAAGCACCGCGGTCGTCGGTGTGGTCGACTCCGGCAACAGCGGTGGCGGCACCTTCAAGGCGACGCCGCTCGCCTCCGACGGAAAGTGGGAGGCGGGCGGCTCCTCCGGCGCCTTCAACTGGTCCTATCCGCTGACCGTGCCGAGCCCGCCGGCCGGCCCCGCACCGACGATCTCCTTCAACTACAACTCGCAGACCGTGGACGGGCGTACCGCGGTGTCCTCGCCCCAGGCCTCCTGGATCGGTGAGGGCTGGTCCTACGACCCGGGCCACATCGAGCGCCGCTACCGCTCCTGCCAGGACGACCGCAAGGCGCTCGGGGCCGGCACGCCCAACAACACCGCCAAGAAGGACAAGACGTCCGACCTGTGCTGGGTGTCCTACAACGCGGTGATGTCGCTCAACGGCCGGACGACGGAGCTGGTGCGGGACGCGGGCTCGGGCAGTGACCCGGAGAAGGACACGGAGATCTACCGTCCCCAGCAGGACGACGGCACCCGGGTCGAGCACCGCGTCGGCGGCGGCAACGGCGACGACAACGGCGAGTACTGGGTCGTCACCACGACCGACGGCACCAAGTACCACTACGGCCAGAACAGCGTCGGCGGAGGCCACGCCGACACCTCCTCGGTCTCCACCGTGCCGGTCTTCGGCAACCACCCCGGAGAGCCGTGCCACGCCGACGCCTTCGCCGACTCGCGCTGCGGCTCCGGCAAGCGGCAGGCATGGCGATGGGGCCTCGACAAGATCGTCGACGTCAACGGCAACACGATGATCGTCAACTGGAAGCAGGAGACCAACCACTACGCGGTTCGCAAGAAGTTCAAGTCGCCGGAACAGTACGACCGCTACGCCTACCCCGCCTCGATCGAGTACGGCCTGCGCCCGGACACCCTCACCACACCGTCGGCCACTGTGACCTTCGGCGTGAAGCAGCGGTGCCTGAGATCCGAGTCGGCGTGCGACGCGGCCAACTTCGCCAAGACGGACGACCCGGGTGCCTACCGGCCTTGGTGGGACACCCCCGGCAACCTCAACTGCAAGTCCACCTCCAAGCTGTGTCCGCCGTTCCCCTCGTTCTGGACGCAACTCCGCCTGGACACGGTGACCACGAAGGCCGCGCGCCCCGGACAGACCGGCCTCGGCAAGGTGGACACCTACACCCTGCACCAGTCGTTCCCGGAGGACTGGTACGACACTTCACCCGGCCTCTGGCTCAACTCGATCACCCGCACCGGGTACGGCCCGGGCGACACCACCGGCACCCTCCAGTCGGAGGGCGGCATCAGTTTCGCCCCTTACAAGGTCGGAGCCTCGTCGCCCCTTTCGGCTCGGCTCAAGGACCGCCAGCTGCCCAACCTGGTGCTCACCGGCAGAAGCGACCAGCGTCCCCCCTTCACCCGCCCCCGCATCGGGACGGTCTCCACCGAACAGGGCGGCGACATCGAGGTCGAGTACACCGGCGGGTGCGCGAGTGAACCGTCCGAGGACAAGGGCGAGAACAACGGCACCTGCTACCCGGTGCGCTGGTCACCCGACGGTGACGAGAAGACCCCGGCGAAATCCTGGTTCAACAAGTACGTCGTCGCGTCCGTGACCGAGACCGACAAGGTCACCTCGCACAGCAAACCGACCGTCACGATGTACTCCTACTCGGGCCCGGCGTGGGCCAAGAGCGACGACGAGTTCACGCGTCCCGCTCTGAGGACGTACAGCGACTGGCGGGGACACAGGCAGGTCACGGTCACCAAGGGCAGCAAACTCACTTCCGAGCCAGGCGTGCCGCAATCCCAGTCGCGGTCGGTGACTCGGTACTTCCTCGGCACAGGGGGAGCGGTCAAGGACTCCAGGAACACCTACACCCTCCTCGCGGACGATGCTCCCCAGTACGCCGGCATGACCGCCGAGGCCATCACCTATTCCGACTCGGGCGGCGAGGTCCTCACGCGCACGCTGAACTACCCCTGGTCGAAGGAAACCGCGTCCCGCTCCCGCGAGAACGAGGACGGGACGACCGCCGATTCCCTGCTCGCGCACCGCACGGGCACGAAGCGGTCGGACGAGATCCAGACGGTCGGCTCCAGTTGGCGCGCCGTACGCACGCTCACGACGCCGGACGACACCTACGGCCTGCCCGTCCAGGTGGAGACAGCCGTCGTGAAACCGAGCGGCTCAGCCGAGACCTTCTCGGATCAGACCTGCACCAAGACCGCCTACGTGCACAACACCACCGCCTGGCTCATCGGCCTTCCCAAGGAGCAGCGCACCACCGGCACGTCCTGCGCCGGGTACGCCTCCGCCGATCCCGCGACCCAGCTGAAGTCGGCCCGGCAGTACGGCTACGACAAGCTGGCCTACGGGGCAACGCCGACCAAGGGCTCGCCCACCACCGTGGCCGAGACCGACGGTACGGGCACCTCCTACTCGGTCGCCACCGACACCACGTACGACGACCTCGGGCGCGTCCGTACGGTCACCAAGCCCGGCGCGGGCACCTCGGAGACGAAATACACGCCGGAGACCGGTGGCCCGGTCACCACGACAAAGACGATCAACGCCAAGGGTCACACCGTCACCACGACATACGACCCCGGCCGAAACCTTCCGCTGACGGTCACCGACGCCAACGGCCGCACGACACGCAGCGAGTACGACGCGCTCGGCCGTCTCGTGAAGGGCTGGACGGCCTCCCGCGCCTCTGGTGGCAAGTCGCCGAACGTCCTCGTCTCGTATCAACCGGCAACCGCCACAGCCAGCGCGAACAAGCCTGCCGCAGTGACGGTGGGAACCCTCAAGGACGACGGCTCCTACAGCCAGGACGTCACCCTCTACGACGGGCTGGCGCGCGAGGTCCAGAAGCAGGTCGAGGCCCACGGCCCCGGCCGGATCATCGTCGACACCAAGTACAACGACCACGGCCTGGTCGCCGAGAAGACCGGCGCCTACCTGGCCAAGGGGGAACCGGACACGGCGCTCTTCAGGCCCAGGTCCACGTCGCTTATCCCGTCCTGGACCCAGTACCGCTACGACGGCCTGGAGCGCGAGGCCCGAGCCTCCGTGTACCAGGGCGGCGGCTACAAATACGCGACCTTCACCTTCTACGACGCCATCAGCAAGACGGTGAACCCGCCCGGTTCCACGGCTCCTCGCACACGCACCTACTTCGACGCCCTCGGCCGGACCACATCCGTCAGGCACTTCACCCAGGACGCCTCCAGCGCGACCGCGGGCCGCACCACCACGTACGGCTACGACGCCCGAGGCAACCGCGACAAGGTCACGGACCCGGCCGGCAACGTCTGGTCGTACACCTACGACGCCCGTGGCCGGGTGACCTCCGCCACCGACCCCGACACGGGGACCACGGACACCTGGTACGACGCGGCGGACCGGCCGAACCGCGTCCGGAACGCGCGCGGCCAGGAGACCTTCACCGAGTACGACGTCCTCGGACGGCCCAGATACGTCCGGCAGGGATCGGCAGGCGCCACCCCGGTCAAGGAGTACACCTACGACGAAGCCCCCGGAGGTATCGGCCAAGCCGCATCGTCCAAGCGGCACACCGACAGCGGTGACTACGTCAACCGCGTCACGGGCTACGACTCCGAATATCGCGTCACCGGCAGCGAAACGGTCATCCCCGCCAACTCGATGACCACGGGAGTCGCCGGAACCTACCCCTACGCGTACACCTACACCCCGACGGGCAAGGCCCAGTCGGTCACCCTGCCGGCCGTAGGCGGCCTGGCCAAGGAGAAGGTCGTCACGCGTTACAACGGTGACGGCATGCCCGAGTCGACCTCGGGCCTGACGTGGTACACGGCCGACGCCACCTATTCGCCCTACGGGGAGGTGCTGCGCACGGTCTCGGGCGCACAGCCGAACCGCGTCTGGACCACCAACTTCGTGGACCCGCACACCGGCCGCCTCCAGCGCACGGTGGCGGACCGGGAGACGGCGGGCCCGCACCGCATCACGGACAGCTACTACTCCTACGACGCGACCGGCACCATCACCTCCAACGCACGCAAGCTCAGCGAGGCGACAGGCAGCACTTGGGACACCCAGTGCTTCACCTACGACGTGATGGGCGAACTGACGCACGCCTGGACGTCGAAGATCGAACCGACCGGCGGCGGCACGGGCTGCAAGTCGGCGAACGGCACCGCGTGGGGCCACCGCACCACCTACGCGACATCCTCGGGCCCGGTCGCCGACGCCGCGGACACGGAATCGGACAGCTCATCCCCCGACGACTCCCTCGCCTCGACACTCGCCGCGGCAGCCCCGGCCCCGGACACGGTGGCCACGGGCACGACGGCCTACCACCAGTCGACCACCTTCGACTGGCTCGGCAACCGCGCGACGCTCACGGAGCACGATCCGGCCGACGCGACGAAGAACGTCACCTACTCCTACGGCTACGGCAAGACGGTCGCAGGCAGCGGCACGACGTCGTACAAGTCCCAGCCGCACACGATGACGTGGATCAGCTCCACGCCCACCGGCAAGGACAGCGCCTACACCTACGACGCCACGGGCAACACCACAGCACGAGACCTCTACAACACCACGCAGACCCTGGGCTGGACGCCGGAGAACAAGCTCGACTCCATCACGGACGACGGCAAGAAGACGACGTACGTCTACGACGCCGACGGCAACCGTCTGCTGGAGAATTCCGGGTCCGGTTCGACGCTCTACCTGGGCGCAGCCGAGGTGACGACGAACGCGTCGGGCACGATCACCCGTGCGTCCCGCTCCTACGCACAGCCCGGCGCCCCTACGGTGGTCCGCACGACGACCAACGGCTCGACGACAGGCCACAAGATCAGCACGCTGCTCGCCGACCACCTGGGCACGGCCAACACCTCGGTCGACCTGACGACCGGCCAGCCGGTCACCCGCCGCGCGTTCAAACCGTACGGCGAGACCCGTGGCACGAAGCCGTCCACGTGGCCCAACAAGCGCGGCTACTTGGGTGTCGGCATCGACGACACGGCCACGGGCCTGACACACATAGGCGCCCGCGAGTACGACCAGACCTCGGGCCGCTTCCTCTCAGCCGACCCGGTCATCGACATAGCGGACCCGCTCCAGATGAACGGGTACGCCTACGCCAACAACAGTCCGGTTTCGCACTCCGACCCCACCGGGCTGTGGATCGATGACGGCACGGGCCACAGCGAGCCGCGCCGCGACGGTGGTCCGACGGGCCCGCAGAACCCGAACGGTCCCGGCGTCCCCAGGGGCGGCACGGGTCGCGGGGGCTGCTACTACAGCTGTAAGCAAAGACCCGGTTGGGTGGAAACACACACTCCGGTCACGAACGATCGCCAGCGGCTGCTGGACCTTTTCGACGGTTACAGCCCGAACGGCCGCTTCCCGGATGGAACGTATTGGCAAACTCCCATCATCGAGGAAAGCGGCACGAACAACGTGTGCTACGGGCGGGAAGGCTGCCGCTTGGCGTACAGATTCCTCCTGAAGAGCGACGACGTCGCAGAGGCCAAGCGCATAGCCGCCAACTATTGCGTCCAGAACTTCGAGAAATGTCTGGACGACGCCAAATCGTATGAGCGGGGCAAGCGGTGGGAAACCTTCCCGTATGCCTTCATCCCCGGAGGCAGAGCGGGCAAGGGAGCAGCCGCAGGCTGTAAGTGCTTCCTGGCCGGCACCGACGTCCTCATGGCGGACGGCACCACCAAGGACATCGAAGATGTCGCGGTCGGCGACATGGTCCAGGCCACCGACCCCACCACAGGGGAGACCGGCCCCCGGAAGGTGACCCGGCTCATCCGGACCGAGTCCGACAAGCACTTCAACGAGCTGTCCATCGCCACCGAGAATGGCGTTGACCGCCTCACCGCCACCCACGAGCACCCCTTCTGGTCCCCCTCCGAGCAGGACTGGATCGAAGCGGGCGACCTCAAGCCGGGCATGACCCTCCTCACCGACGACGGCGACACCGTCATCGTCACGGGGAACCGGCCGTTCACCAGGCACGCCCGGACGTACAACCTGACGGTTGAGGACCTGCATACGTACTATGTGCTGGCGGGGGCTACGCCGGTCCTGGTTCACAACAGCAATGGATGCGTGAACTGGGCCGCCAACAGCGTGAAAACGTGGGGTCATACATTCAAGACTCATGGCGCCGGAGCGAAGAACACGAAGGCTCTGACCGATCGCGCTCGCGGCACCGGGAATCAGCAAGGTCAGTGGCTGGATAATGACGCCGCTGCGGAGTTCTTGAAGGGGCTCCATGTCGAAGGAGCGGGGCCCCGGTCGGTGCGCATTCCGGACGGGTTGGGGCAGGTGATTATGCCGGATGGGAGTATCGTTCAAGCGCGGGCGGCTACCGTCGTCCCGAGTCCAAATGGGCTGTACAAGACGGGATTCCCGATCATTGGTCCGAACTAGGAGGCTGGAGAGATGAGCTTCTCTGTGTCGTTCAATCCGGCCGTGCCGTCTCGTGCTGTGGCTCCTGCTTCAGCGAGTCTGGAGGCGGGTGACGGTTACGAAACCCTGGTCATGGAGGCGTGTAGCGCCCTCTCTGATGCTGGAGGCAGCAGGTTTCACATTGGCGGCTTCGGGAGTGATGAGTGGCCGCTCGATGTCGCGTATGACTTGTCTGCCTTCATGGAGCAGCTCCCGTCGCTTCTGGCGGGTGTGCGCGACCGTCGCGAAGTCGAGGTGGATCTCTACTCGCAGGGTATCGAGAGGACTTTGACCTTCCGTCCAAGCGGGGATCTCGTGATGATTCACTGCGATTCGCGGACCAAGTGGGTTCCGAATCCAGAGCGCGAGACCATTGCGCAGAGTGGGCTAGTCGCGATGCTCTCGAAATTGGCCGAAGACTTCGCCGGAGGGTTGAAGGCGATCAATTCCGAACTGTCGGAGGTCGCACCATTCGATCGTTGGCTGGAGGGTGAGGTGTAGCCTCGCTACCCGATCCCGCAACCCTCGCGCTGGATAGCAGCAGCAAAATTGAAGCCCCGTCAGGTGTGTCCTGGCGGGGCTTCTGCGGTGGGTGACGGCAGTAGTTGACGGCAACGTCAGTGGACGGTGGCTCCGCACAGCGGCGGGTCGTCGCCGTCGTCGCGGGTCGACTCGTCGCTGACAGGACAATCAAGGGCGGTGCTGAGGGTGTCGATGGCGTCGCGCTGAAGGCGGAGCCGGACGTGGGCGTAGACGGTGGCGGTGACGCCGATGTGGGGGCGTGGCCGAGGAGTTCCTTGATCACGACGAGTTCGACGCCCTGTTCCAGGAGCAGTGTGGCGGTGGAGTGGCGGAGGTCGTGGAAGCGGATGCGGCGGAGGCCGGCCTTGCGGAGGAGCGTGGTGAAGGTGCGGGTGAGGTTGGTCGGGTCGATCGGTCTGCCCTGGGAAGTGGTGAACACGTGCCCGTTGTGCTGCCACGTGGTGCCTGCGGCCTCACGCTCGCGCTGCTGCTGTTCGTGGTGGTGCTTCAGCGACTGGAGGCAGCGGGCGGGGAGGGCGATGTGGCGCTCGGAGGCTTGGGTCTTGGTGGGCAACGTGGTGAGTCCGCCTGTGCTCGTGCGCTGCAAGGTGCGGCGGACGGCAGCCGTGCCCCGGTCGACGTCGAGGTCTGCCCAGCGGAGGCCAAGGAGTTCGCCTTTGCGGAGTCCGGTGTGGAGCGCCAGTTCGAACAGGGCATGGAGCCGGTGCCCGCGCGCGGCTGTGAGGAACTGGCGGGCTTCGTCGGCGGTAAGGGGTTCGAAGCGTCGGGGTCGAGGTGTGCCGGTGCGGACGTTACGGGCCACGTTGCGAGGGATCTCCTCCTCGCGCACGGCGTCTTCGAGTGCGGACTTGAGTACGGAGTGGATGTAGGTCAGCGTCAGCGGAGAGAGCCGCTTGGAGCAGCACGTTCCGACGGCGCAGCAACGGGGCTCATCACGCCCCGCATCGATGCCGCGCGCGCAGCACTGGCAGGTGGTGCGGAGCTGGTTGAGCCAGGTGCGAACGTCCTTTGCAGAGAGCTTGGCGAGCTTCTTCTTGCCCAGGCCGGGGACGAGGTACCGGTTGACGCAGGCGGTGTAGCGGGTGTGGGTGTTCTCGCGGAGGTGGTGGACGGCAACGGCATCGAGCCAGTACGTCAGGTACGCGCCGACGCTGCCCTGTGCGGAGGGCACGGGGAGGCCGCGGTTGCTGGTGGCGATCTTCTCGGTGAGCTTGGCCAGGGCTTCCTTGCGCGTCGTGCCGTAGACGCGGACGCGGCGGCGGGTGTTGCCAGGGGCGAGGACGTATCCGGCGGCTTCCCAGCGGCTGTCCTTGCGCTGGTAGACGGTGCCGTCGCCGTTGGCGCGGGTTCGGCGGGAGGCGGGAGTGTCGCGAGGCGTGGCCATCAGGCAGCTTCCTGGTCGAGGCGGGTGCGGATGAAGTCGGTCAGCGCGTGGGCGGGGATGCGGCGGGCGCGGCCGGGGGTGATCGAGGCGAGCTGGCGGGTGCGGAGCAGGTCGTAGACGGCGGAGCGGCCGAGTTGGAGGCGGGCCATGACCTGGGGCACCGTCAGCAGGTCCAGTGCTGGCTCTGTCTCCGGCGGTGGGCGGGGGCGAGGCCATCAGCAGCCCCCTTCGGCGATGAACCGGCGTTCCAGCTCCCTGCGGTGCCAGACGGCGGCAGCCAGGAGCGCGGCGCCGGGGCTATAGCCCGAGCTGAGGTAGGCCCAGTGGCCGATGACGAGGGTGCTGTCCGGGTGGTGCTCGGGCAGGCCGGCGTGGGCGCGGGTCTGTTCGGTGCGCCAGGCGCGGCGGGCGGCACGCAGTGCGCCGAGGGTGGTGGAGTAGCTGCGGGACTTGGTGGAGAAGTGGCCTCAGAAGCCGAGGATGTGCGCCCACTTCCAGAGCTTGGGGCCTTTGAACTCGGGGCAGCTTGCCCAGCTCCCAGCAGGTGCGGATCATCTGCCGCACGTGGCGCGCGATGGCGAGGCGGGGCAGGGGCCGGGCCTGTCCGGTGCCGTCGCAGGCGGTGCAGGGGAGCGGGGCCTCGTGGGGCAGGAGGGTGGCGTCCCGTCCCTGGCAGGGGCGGCAGAACAGGGCGCGGTCGAGGGTGCCGGAGGCGTCGGCGGACTTGGTGGCGTACTTCGCCACGTAGGCGGCCACGGCCTGGTCGGTGAATTCGGCGTCGGTGCCGAAGGCCGTGATCTCGCGTACGTCGAGTTGTTCGCCCCAGGCGAGTTCGCGTTCCTCGATCGCGTCCGACTCGATTGTGACGCGGACCCGTGCGGCGGCGGCGCGTACGGCGTCGGTGAGCACGGTGATGGTGGCGTACGGCGGTGCGGGCTGACTGGTGCCGTCCGGGCCATCGAGGCGGATGACGGCGTGGAAGTGGACCAGGCCGCGCTGCTGGTACTCGGCGACCTTGGCAAAAGAGACACGAAGCACGGCGTGGGCCGCTTTCTGGGTCATGCCGAGTCGGGCGGCGGTCTCGCGGCGCAGGTAGGTGGTGAAGCGGGCCCACAGGGCGGAGGCGTGGGCGTTGAACAGGACTGCGCCCGCGTAGGCGTACGTCTCCGGATTCAGGGGCCAGGTCTTCGCCACCTTCGCCGCCCACGCCGGTCAGGAGCGCTGCTCGTGCTGTGTTCTCCCGTCGCCCCGATCACCCGGACCGAGCCGACCACCGCCACGGTCGACACGCCGCCGGGGCCCGCGACCGTCACCGTTCGCCACACGTGGGACCAGCTGGCATCGGTATGCCTGACCTGCTGAACGATGACCAGGTTCGGTTGAAGGCGGCTGATATCGTGCGGCGAATGCGCGTGCTCCTGCAGTAGCCAGATTCGAAAAAGTCGATTTGGTAGAGGAAGGGGTGGGTCCCGGCAACGTCGGCGGACAGTGCTGCGGCAGGTGGATCGTCAGGGCGTCCTCGGTGCCGTTCAGGACGTTGTTGAGGCAGTCGATGGCTTGGCGTTGGAGGCCAAGGCTGACGTGGGCATAGACGCCTGCGGGGACGCCGATGTGGGTGTGGCCGAGCAGTTCCCTTGATGATGACGAGGTCGACGCCCTGTTGGAAAATGGCTAGCAGGGCGATCCGATCTCGGTGGCGAAGATCGGCGACGACCTTTATGTGCTTGATGGTCACCGCCGGTTTGCTGCCGCCAAACGTGCAGGCATCGACGTGCCGTATCGGATCCTTCCGGACTCTGAAATCTGGGCCAGATATCCTAGTGGACAAGTACAGGAAGCCGGCGTATCGATGACAGGTGAGCCTTGAGGGAAGTCGAGGCGTACTTGAAGGCCCTGTCCCGCGTGTGCGGCGCTGTTCAGCGCTGCCACCCGGGGCGCGAGGGGCCTCCTCCGCCTGTATCGGTCGCGAGCCATGGAAAAGACCGGAATAATCTATGAAAGTCTTGAATGTAACTTCCATGGTTCTGGGTGTCTTTTCGTTGAGGTCGACGGTGCTGAAGTTGACGTCGATTTCTTTGAGGAGAGACTGGAGGTCTTTGACCCCTGGCGGATCAGGCGCTTTTCCATGAGCGTCGCAGGTGAGCATTCAGGAAGCCTTGAAGGAATCGCTGAAGCCTGTAGATCTTTGGTTTCTCAGGGGCGGTTGGCGGAGCCGGGCAGCGGATGGTCTTCAATAGTCGCGTAACACTGTTGCTGAATTGCGACTGTCGAGGTCCCCTCTCCCGTATTCCTCGGAGAGGGGGCCCTCGTGGTGCGTTGACGACAACGCTGACGGCAACGTCAGCGGACGGTGGCTGCGGCAGATGGCTCGTCGAGGTCATCGTCGGTCGGGGCAAGGGCGTTGCCGAGGGAGTCGATTGGGCTCTTGCCCGGATGCTAATGCTGCGGACGGGCGCAGTGCCCACGCCCGTGGTGCCGCGCTCGAGCGTGCTGCTCAAATCCGGACGATCTAGGAGGATTCAAGTGAGCACGAGTGGGGCGCAAGCGGCGGCCTTCTTCCGCGAGATCGTTCAGACTCGTACCATTTGGTGGGTTCGTGATGGCGACGGTAGTCCGACGCCGGTCTCAAGTTCTGGGCGACCTGCATTCCCCTATTGGTCCTCGGAGGCGCGCGCGCAGCGCGCCGCTCAGGTATGGGGTCCCCAATGTCGTGCTGTTTCAATGCCGCTAGAACATTGGCGAAACGCGGCTTTGCCGGATCTAGCCAAGGATGACTTCCGGGTAGGGATTAATTGGAGTGGACAGCATCTGACCGGATGGGACTTTACTGTCAATGAAGTGGTTAATCGTCTTACTCACGCGCTTGGTGAACCACCATACGACCGTTAAGTTCGTGCCCTGGGTGGCCTGCCGAGTTCATGGCCGTTGCCGCATTACTTGCCGAGGCAATGGGGGGTACCGGGAGCGGCACGGAAAGGGTGGCTACGAGCGTCGGCCGGAACAGGCATGGATCTGGCCGGTTACGGGTCCTTCGGCTCAGTCGTTTGTCTTCGGGCGGCCCGCCCTGAGGATCTCGGCCACGTCGAGGGTCACCTTCGCGCCGATGGAGTCGGGGAGGGCGACGAGCTCGCCGGGGGCGTGCGGGCGGTGCTTCTCGTAGCCGCTTCCCACCGGGTCGGTCAGGACGTGGAGGCGCTGGTGCTTGCGGTCCACGATGACGTAGACCGGGACCTTCGCCTCGGCGTAGGCGGCGACCTTCGTCTTGAGGTCGTCTTTCCAGTTCCCGGACGTGACTTCCAGGACGAGACGGAAGCAGGCCGGGTCGTAGGCGTTGTTCTCCACGAGGTGGTCGTCGATGTCGGCGTCCACCACCACGAGGTCGGGGATGGCGTAGTCCTCGGCGCCGGTGGGGAGCCAGAGTCCGACCTTTTGGAGAACCTCGGTCTCGTCGTCGTCCAATCCCGCTGCGATGAACGGGCGCATGAGTTTGGTCAGGGCACGGGCATGAGGTGCATCCGGGGACGGGGTCACGAGGAGATGGCCTCCGATGATCTCGACGCGGTAGCCCGGATGGCGCTCCATGATCTCGTCGGCGATGGTCGTGAGAGTGACCGGCTCTTCGTGCTCGAAGGGCTGCTCGACGGAAGCTGCGGACATCAGGTGCCTCCTGGGAACTGGTGTCGAGAGCATCATCGTAGGCCGAGCCCGGCCGACAGGTCCGTTCCGATCGTCTTCACCCGAAGGTGTGGCATATGCCAAAGGGCCCCGTCTCCAGCGGAAACAGGGCCCTCAAGCGCAAGCGGTCGATCTCAGAAGCGGCGCGTGATCAGCGCACGCTTCACCTCGGCGATCGCCTTCGTGACCTCGATGCCGCGCGGGCAGGCGTCCGTGCAGTTGAAGGTCGTGCGGCAGCGCCACACGCCGTCGCGGTCGTTCAGGATCTCCAGGCGCTGCTCGCCGGCCTCGTCACGCGAGTCGAAGATGAAGCGGTGCGCGTTGACGATGGCGGCCGGGCCGAAGTACTGGCCGTCGTTCCAGAAGACCGGGCACGACGTGGTGCAGGCCGCGCAGAGGATGCACTTCGTCGTGTCGTCGAAGCGCTCGCGGTCCTCGGCCGTCTGGAAACGCTCACGCGTCGGCTCGTTCGTGTCCTTCGTGATGAGGAAGGGCATGACGTCGCGGTACGCCTGGAAGAACGGCTCCATGTCGACCACGAGGTCCTTCAGGACCGTGAGGCCCTTGATGGCCTCGACCGTGATCGGCTTCTCGGGGTTGATGTCCTTGATCAGCGTCTTGCAGGCCAGACGGTTCTTGCCGTTGATCCGCATCGCGTCCGAGCCGCAGATCCCGTGCGCGCAGGAACGGCGGAAGGTGAGAGTGCCGTCCAGGTCCCACTTGATCTTGTGGAGGGCGTCGAGGACACGCTCCTTGGGGTCGATCTCCACCTGGAAGTCTTCCCAGACCGCCTCCGCCGCGACCTCCGGGTTGAACCGGCGGATGCGGAAGGTGACCGTGATGTAGGGGGAGTCGGCGAAACCGGGCTCGGGCTTGCCGGCCGCGTCTTCCTTGTCCAGAACAGGGGTAGCCATCAGTACTTACGCTCCATCGGCTGGTAGCGGGTCTGGACGACCGGCTTGTAGTCGAGACGGACGGTTTCGGAGCCGTCGGCGCCGACCTCGCGGTACGCCATGGTGTGCCGCATGAAGTTGACGTCGTCGCGGTTCGGGTAGTCCTCGCGGTAGTGACCGCCGCGGGACTCCTTGCGGGCGAGCGCGGAGACCGCCATCACCTCGGCGAGGTCGAGCAGGTTGCCCAGCTCGATGGCCTCCAGCAGGTCCGTGTTGAACCGCTTGCCCTTGTCCTGGATCGAGACGTTCCGGTAGCGCTCACGCAGCTCCGCGATCTTCTCGACCGCCGTTTTGATCGTCTGCTCGGTGCGGAACACCATGACGTTGGCGTCCATGGTCTCCTGCAGCTCACGCCGCAGCTCCGCCACCCGCTCGGTGCCGGTGGCGTCGCGCAGCCGCTCCACCTGCTCGACCACGAGCTCCGCCGGGTTCTCCGGCAGCTCGACGAACTCCGCCTTCTGCGCGTACTCGGCGGCGGCGATGCCCGCGCGCTTGCCGAAGACGTTGATGTCCAGCAGGGAGTTCGTGCCGAGGCGGTTGGCGCCGTGCACGGACACGCAGGCGACCTCGCCGGCCGCGTACAGGCCCGGGACGACCGTGGTGTTGTCCGCCAGGACCTCACCCTCGACGTTGGTCGGGATGCCGCCCATGGCGTAGTGCGCGGTGGGCTGGATCGGGATCGGGTCCGTGTAGGGCTCGATGCCGAGGTAGGTGCGCGCGAACTCCGTGATGTCCGGGAGCTTCGCGTCCAGCTGCTCCGGCGGGAGGTGGGTGAGGTCGAGGTAGACGTGGTCGCCCTCGGGACCGCAGCCGCGGCCCTCCCGGATCTCCGTGTAGATGGAGCGGGACACGACGTCACGGGACGCGAGGTCCTTCATGACGGGCGCGTACTTCTCCATGAAGCGCTCGCCGTCCTTGTTGCGGAGGATGCCGCCCTCACCGCGGGCGCCCTCCGTCAGCAGGATGCCCATGCGCCAGATGCCGGTCGGGTGGAACTGGAAGAACTCCATGTCCTCCAGCGGCAGACCGCGGCGGTAGACCGCCGCCTGGCCGTCACCGGTCAGGGTGTGCGCGTTCGACGTCACCTTGAAGAACTTGCCGCAGCCGCCGGACGCGTAGACCACGGACTTCGCCTGGAAGATGTGGATCTCGCCGGTCGCCAGTTCGTAGGCGACCACACCGGCGGACTTCTTGACGCCGTCGACCTCGGTGATCAGCTGGTCCAGGACGTAGAACTCGTTGAAGAACTCCACGCCCTCCTTGACGCAGTTCTGGTACAGCGTCTGGAGGATCATGTGGCCGGTGCGGTCGGCCGCGTAGCAGGAGCGGCGGACCGGGGCCTCGCCGTGGTTGCGGCTGTGACCGCCGAAGCGGCGCTGGTCGATCGTGCCGTTCGGGGTGCGGTTGAACGGCAGGCCCATCTTCTCCAGGTCGAGGACCGAGTCGATGGCCTCCTTCGCCAGGATCTCGGCGGCGTCCTGGTCGACCAGGTAGTCACCGCCCTTGACCGTGTCGAAGGTGTGCCACTCCCAGTTGTCCTCCTCCACGTTGGCGAGCGCGGCGGCCATGCCGCCCTGCGCCGCGCCCGTGTGGGAGCGGGTGGGGTAGAGCTTGGTCAGCACGGCGGTGCGGCTGCGCTTCGTGGACTCGATGGCCGCGCGCATGCCCGCGCCACCGGCGCCGACGATGACGGTGTCGTACTTGTGGATCTTCATGATTCTCGCAACCCCGTGCCTAGCGGATGTTCGGGTCGAAGGTGAAGATCACCAGCGTGCCCAGCAGGATGGTGAACACCGTGGCGGTGTAGAGCAGGCCCTTGAGCCACAGCCGGGTGTTCGCGCGCTCCGCGTAGTCGTTGATGACCGTGCGCAGGCCGTTGGCGCCGTGCAGCATGGCGAGCCACAGCATCAGCAGGTCCCAGACCTGCCAGAACGGGGACGCCCAGCGGCCCGCCACGAAGGCGAACCCGATCTTGGAGACGCCACCGTCCAGCACGAGCTGGATCAGCAGGTGGCCGAGGACGAGGACGACCAGCACGACGCCGGACAGGCGCATGAACAGCCAGGCCGCCAGCTCGAAGTTGCCCCGGGTGCTCTTCGGGGTCTTCTTGGTGCGCTGACGCGGGGCCTCGATGAAGGGCGCCGGGTTGTCGACGGTGTAGACGGCGCCGCCCTCGACGGGGCCGACGCCGGCGGCGGTCTTGTCAGTCGTGGACATTGGCGTCAGCTCCCGAACAGTTCACGAGCGGCGTGGCCGAGGACGGGGTAGATCGCCCCGAGCATCAGCACGACCCACAGGGCGACGACGGTCCAGAGCATCTGCTTCTGGTACCGGGCGCCCTTGATCCAGAAGTCGACGGCGATGACACGCAGGCCGTTGAGCGCGTGGAAGAGGATGGCGGCGACGAGGCCGTACTCCAGCAGAGCGACGATCGGCGTCTTGTACGTGGCCACGACGGTGTCGTAGGCCTCAGGGGACACGCGGACGAGGGCGGTGTCCAGCACGTGGACGAACAGGAAGAAGAAGATGAGGACGCCGGTGACTCGGTGAGCCACCCAGGACCACATTCCTTCCCGGCCGCGGTACAGCGTTCCAGCCGGCACGGAAGTTTCCTCCGGGAGCGGGGATTGGGGCCGCGCCGGCTTGGTGTGTCGGTCGGGCCCGGCCGGGTACGGTCCACCGGCCCCCAGCATCGTAGCGAGGCGCTGCGGCGGGGCTGCGTCGGGGTCCCGGGGTGTGATCAAACTGGCACGCAAAGAGGTACTGGTGGGCTAGTGCGGCCAGGGGGGTGAGGGGTGTCCGTGGGGTCGCCGGGGTGTGGGCGGTCAGTGGTTGATCGCGCAGTTCCCCGCGCCCCTGAGGGCATGCAGCAGACGTCCCCTCGCGAGCCGCCGGAGTTCGTCGGCCACGACCGCCCGCTCCTCCTCGGGATCGTTGGTCAATCGTGACCGGATGGCGGCGAGGAGGCGGTCCAGGGTCTCCGACGGGGACAGACCGTCCAGGCAGATGACGAAGACGTGCCCGAAGCGGGCCTCGTAGGCGGCGTGGGCCGCGCTGAGGGCGGTGTGGGCCGCGGAGTAGGTGTCCGGCGGGAGCGTGGGCAGGGGCTCGGCCGCCAGCGCTTCCGTGAGGTCGGGCCAGGCCAGGTCGTAGGCCGCCTCGTCCGCCGCGGCCAGCAGGGAGTCCACGTCCGGGTAGGGGCGGTGGTCCGCGACGCGCCGGGCCCAGCGGAGGCTGCGCAGGCAGGAGAGGAGGGCCTGCTCCAGGTCCTCCTCGGAGGCGGCGTTGAAGTGCTCCACCGGTATGGCGAGTCGGCCGGGGAGATCTGGGACATGGTGCGCGGGCAGCGTGGGTCCTCGTGGGCGTCACGTGTGTCAGCAGGGCAAGTTGTGAGAGATGTGACGTCACGCTATCGAGTACGACCGTCGCGTGTCCGAAGGATGCACGAATTTCACCCGGGAGGGAGAGTTTCGGCACGCGTGGTGGACGCGCGCCGAGCGGCCCCGGGTTTTAGGTTGGCTGAGTGAGTCAGCACAGGCGCCGGACTTCGGCGAAGCAGGAGAACAAGCGGCAGGTGCTGGTCGTGGCCATGGCTGTAGCCCTGGTCGTGGTCGCGGCCGGGGTGAGTCTCGGGCTCTGGGCGGCCTCGGGCGGCGACGGAGGGTCCACCGCCTCGGAGGCCAGATCCTCTCAGGGGGCCACCGCGGCCGCGCCCGGGGACCAGGCGTCGGAGGCGGCCCCGACCCCCACTCCGACCCGTTCCTATCCCCTGTCCGAGGGGCCCCGCACCATCCCCGCCGTGCGGGACCACGAGCCGGCGCGCGGCCCGGGCTGGCAGCCCGAGAAGGGCAACCGGGTGGTCGTGGACGATCCGGCGCTGGCCGACGAGGGGCGGCTGGTCGCCGGCGAGCTGGGCATGACGTACGCCGGCGAGAAGGGCGACAAGCGGCCCGGGGACCTGCGGCTGGCGCTGAACGACGACGAGGGGGCGAACCCGGAGTCGTACGTGATGACCGTGCGCGACGGTCGGGTGGAGATCGACGGGCCGTCCGACACCGGGGTCTTCTACGGCACCCGCACCCTGAAGCAGGAGACGCACGACGGCGGCACGGCCCCCGAGGGGGTCGTCAAGGACGAACCGGCCAAGCCGCAGCGCGGCTTCATGCTGGACATCGCGCGCAAGAACTTCACGGCCGGCTGGATCGAGGACCGCGTCCGGGAACTGGGCGATCTGAAGTTCAACCAGCTGGGGCTGCACTTCTCGGACGACCAGGGGTTCCGGATCGAGTCCACCTCGCATCCCGAGATCGTGTCGCAGCAGCATCTGACCAAGGCGCAGGTGCGCAGGATCATCGACCTCGCGCAGAGCCGGCACATCACGATCGTCCCCGAGATCGACTCGCCCGGGCACCTCGGCGCCGTCCTCGACGCCCACCCCGACCTGCAGCTGCGCTCCGCACAGGGCTCGGCGGTGCAGGGCGCCATCGACATCTCCAAGGCCGAGAGCGCCGAGATCGTCGACGACCTGCTCAACGAGTACGCGGACCTCTTCCCCGGGGGGCCGTGGCACCTCGGCGGTGACGAGTACCAGGCGCTGACCCGGTCGAACCCGGAGGCGTCGTTCCCGCAGCTGGCCGCCGCCGCCCGGGAGAAGTACGGCTCCGGCGCGACGGTCGCCGACCTCACCACCGGCTGGCTGAACGACCGGGCCGACACCGTCCGGGGGCACCAGCGCGTCCCGCGAGCCTGGAACGACGGTTTCTTCCGCGGTACCTCCGTCCAGGCCGCCAAGGACATCCAGGTCGCCTACTGGACGGGCAAGGAGATCGGCGCCCGGGCGCCCCTGGAGTACCTCCAGGCGGGCCGCAAGGTGATCAACTACAACGACGAGTTCCTGTATTACGTGCTCGGCGAACCGCAGACCTTCGTCTACCCGACGGGGCAGCGGATCTACGAGCAGTGGACGCCCCGGGTGCTGCGCGGCACCACGGCCGTCCCGGCGCGCTACGACGGACAGATCCTCGGCGGGTCCTTCGCGGTGTGGTGCGACCTCGCGAACTCCCAGACCCAGGATCAGGTGGCGGCCGGGATCCGGATGCCGCTGCGGGCGACCGTCCAGAAGCTCTGGGACCCGGGCGAGCCGGAGCTGTCCTGGGCGGAGTTCCGGGCACTGGCGGACAGGCTCGGCTGACCCGGCACGAATTGGCTCATACGGCTGCGAACTCCCGTACGGCTGTGGTGGTCTTCTGACGCGACCGCATTCGAACATGCCGGGGGGGAACCGGGACATGGGCTACTGGGGATATTTCGTCGTGGGCCGGGGGGAGCGGCCGCTGCCGGAGCTGGACGCGCTGGCGGGGGCCGGGGACGGTCCGACGCAGCGCGCCTCGGCGCCGGGCGGATGGCAGGTGTGGGAGTACCCGAGCAGCGACGGCGACATCGGGAACATGAACGCCCTCGCCCGGGAGACCGGGGCGCCGGCGCTCTTCGGGTACGTCATGAACAGCGAGTGCGTCGTGCTGGAGGCCGCTGCTCCCGAGAGCGGGGCGTGGACGACCTGTCTGGCGCGCACCGCGATGGCCGGGTACCTGGGGGCGAACCGGGAGGGCCTCACGCTGGAGGACTACTTCCTCGATCCGGACGACGCCGCCGACCACGCCGTGCGCTGGGCCGCCGAGGCCGGGCATGAGGTGAACGCCGGCGCGCTGGTGGACGTACTGACTTCAGACCCTGATCCTCCCCCACTCTCGGCTTCGCTCGAGCGGGGGGACCCCCAGGCCGAAAACCTGCTGTTCCGCTTCCTCGACAGGCTGGGCGTGGTGCCCCTGTGACATTCAGGTCCCGTTGCACGCAGTAAGGGGAAGTGCGGGTTCCGTGAGGGGTGAGGGCCGGCAGCGGCCTGATCGGGCCCCGGAGACGGCCCGCGGAGGGAGGCGTGGATGAGCCTGGTGGAGTTGATCGCACAGGCCGACGAACGCGGGCTGGCCGCGAGCGGGCTGGCTTGTTTGGATCGGTGCGTGCCCCTGCTGGGCGGTGACGACGAAATCCTCAGACCGGTGTGGGCGAGTCTCAGCGACGGCGCCGCCGCCGAAGAGTGGGGCGAGCGGCTGGAGCAGGCGCGCGGCAAGCTGGACGCGGCCGGCGCCGGGGACGAGGCGGCCGTGCTCGCCCACCGGATGCTCGAGGCCGCTCCCGCCGAGCGGTCCGCCGCCGCGGTCCGGTTGTGGGCCGACGCCTGCTCCGTCGCCTCCCTCCAGATCCACCGGCTCCTGGACACCGCCGAGGACGAGGCCTCGTCCGTCGACTCCCGCCGAGAGGGCCGCACGGAGGGCATGTCGCCCCTCGTCGCCGCCGAACTGCGCCGCCAGATCACCGTCCTGGAGGTCCTGGCCGGACACGGCCCGGCCGGGCTGCGCCGGGCGCTGGAGCTGTCGGTCGAGGGGCGGAGGGTCCTGCGCGCGGTCGTGTCCCGCCGGAGCCGGAAGCGAAGCTGAAGGGCGGCGCCACCGACGGCCCGAGCGGCCTAAACCCCGTTCCTGGAAGAGTCCTGTGACTGTCCCTTGGGTGCGGTGGGGCGGTCCTGCGCCGCTTCGGGGAAGCCTCCGATTACGGGTGACGAAACGCTGCGCCGCAGCGCTTTCCCGGATGTGACGACTCAAGCGGAGACCAGGCCATCGGCGGCTGCGAAGCCGCTGCGATGGGCGGCGGACACGGTGGCGACGATGCGCGAGGGTGCTCGGCTGCGCCTCGACTACTCGGCGCAGAGCCTGTGGAGCATCGACCGGATGATCGAGGGGATACGACGGGAGGGAGCGCCCGACGCGGCGGTCCAGCAGGTGCTGCGCGGCTTCGGCGCGTACGCGGGTGAGGTGATGGCGCGTCAGACCGGCGCCGAGTGGTGGGCGACCGGCGGAGACCACTGGATCCGCACCCCCGACGGGCGCCTGTGGGACCCCATCGACGAGGCCCGCCGGTGCTACGGGGGCCATGGATCGCTGCGGCTGCTGTGCCGGGACGCGATGAGCACCGCGCCCCGGCGTTAGGTCAGCGGGTCCGGACGCCCTCGATCACGCCCTCGATCACGTCCTCGACCACTCCATCGATCACGTCCTCGTCCGCGTCCAGGGGGCCGCCGGGCGGCTCGGCGGCGGGTGCGGCCGTTGTCGCGGCGTTCGCGGCCAGGGTGCGGATCTCGGGCAGGTCGTCGTAGAGGTTCTGTCCGGGGCACTCGGTCGGGTAGCCGTCGCGGTGGCCGGAGATGCGGTTGAACGTAACCTTCTGACCCAGCTTGTACTTGCCGTTGTCGGCGCCGGAGGTCAGCACGACCGTGCCGGTCGGGTCGACGCCGTAGAGGCCGAGCTTCCACGCCGCGACCTTCGCGACCGACTCGCGCACCGCGGCGTTCGTGGCCGCCGTGGAGTAGTCGCCGAGCACCGAGACGCTGCTGGTCGCGGTGTTGAACCCGTACGTGTGCGCGCCGAGGACGGGTTTGTCGATGCCGCCCGCGCGCCCCTCGAAGACCGTGCCGCACTTGTCGACGAGGAAGTGGTAGCCGATGTCGTTCCAGCCGTTGCTCTGCACGTGGTAGAGGAACACGCCGCGCACGATCGACGCCGACTGGGAGCAGGTGTAGTCGTTCGTGCCCGCCGTGTGGTGGACGAACATCGCCTTGGTGCCGCCCGTCAGGGTGGGCGGGTCCTTCACCAGGGACTCGTCGGCGCCCCAGGCGGAGCGCGACGTCACGACGGGACGCGGGGCCGAGAGCGGGCCGGCGGCCGGCCCGGCCACGTCCGGCTCGACCTCCGCGGTGTGCACGGCGTCCGACCCGGCCTCGGGGTCGACCAGTTCGACCCGCAGGCCTTCCGGCAGGCGCGAGCCCGTCACCCGCACCTGGACGCCGTCCGAGGGCCCGGTCCACAGCGGCTGGGTGCCGCCGCGCACGCCGGCCCGGTCGCGGTCGGGGCCGGACTCGGGCGTACGGCCTTCGGTGTCCAGGGGGCGCCACGCGGTCCACACGCCGCTCTCCCGGGAGCGGGTGCGCACCTGGGCGGTGCCGTCGAAGGCCGCGTCCGGGTCGTCCCAGGTGATGCCGATCAGGCTGAACGGCTCGGTGGTGCGCGGGGCGAGGGACCGGTCGTTGGGGTCACCGTCCGGCACCCGGACGGTGTGCACACCGTCCGAGGGGGTGGCCCGGGCGGGCTGGGTCAGGCCGAGGGCGCCGAGGGCCAGGGCGGTGGCGACGGCGGTGCGCAGGAGGCGATGTGTCATACGGCGCTCGCCTTTCGTGGGCGGTGGCATCGCCAGCAGAGGTCCCCGGTACGTCACTTGGCCGAAACCTCCGCGGGGCCAGGCTCCCGAGGACGGCGGGCCGGGTTGACCCGAACGGTCGTCGGCCCTGCGCCTGACGGACTGTGACACTTCCGCGCGGCCCGGCGCTGATCACCATGGGAGGGCGCGCACTCGGCACGGACGAGGACGGTACTTGGGTCAGGGAGCGGAAACCCGGCGCGGGCAGGCGTACGACGGGGAGCTGGGCGAGGCCGTGGCGCGGGCCCAGCAGGGTGACGAGGCGGCCTTCGCGGCCGCCTACCGGTTCGTACAGCCCGGACTGCTCGGCTATCTGCGCGGCCTGGTCGGGGACGACGCGGAGGACGTGGCGTCCGACGCCTGGCTGGAGATCGCCCGGGACCTCGGACGGTTCCGGGGCGACGGGGCCGGCTTCCGCGGCTGGACGGCGACCATCGCCCGGCACCGGGCGCTGGACCACCTGCGCCGGCAGCGGGTACGGCCCCGGTCGTCCACGCTGGAGCAGGACGTCCTGGACCTGCCCGGACCGCAGAGCACGCACGACCAGGCGCTGGAGGCCATCTCCACCGCGCACGCCCTGGAGCTGGTCCGGGGGCTGCCGCGGGACCAGGCCGAGGCGGTGCTGCTGCGGGTCGTGGTCGGTCTCGACGGCCCTGGCGCCGCGCGGGTCCTGGGCAAGCGGCCGGGCGCCGTGCGCACGGCCGCCCACCGGGGTCTGAAACGCCTCGCCCGGCAGCTGGGCGCGGAGAGTGTGACGGATGAGGCTCCCCGGACGCTGGGTGAGTCGACGTAGCGGAACCGGTGGTTTCGCCGGCGGCCCGGCAGGGTCGCGCGGACCCGGCGCCCTGAACAGGGCGGACCGGCGGGACGTACTGGGGCCCGGCGCCGGAGTGGCAGCGGGATCGATCGGATCGAGCAGGGACGGAAACGGACATGGGTGAACGGCCGAGCGACGGCGGGCTTTCCGGCCGTGGTTCCCGCCATGCCCTCCTCGACTCCGGTGTGGAGGCGCTGATCGTCGCCTCCCTCGTCCGGGACGGTGTCGACGCCGAGGCCGAGCAGCGGGCCGTGGCCGCCTTCCTGGCCGCCCGGGACGCCGGGGCCCCGGGCACGCGGACCCGCCGCCGGGACGACTGGCGTGCCCGCGAACGGCGTCACCTGGGGCGGTCCCTGAGGACGACGCTCTCCGTGCTGCTCGCCAGCCTCACGCTGGGCGGGGTCGCCGTGGCGGCGATCGGCGTGGCGGGATCGCCGGAGGACGGCACGAAGGACGCCCCGGAGCGACGGCCCGCCCCGAGCAGCACCCCGCACGACCCGGCGGGACGGCCTCCCGGCGGCAGCCACAGCCACAGCCACAGCCCCGGGACCGGCACCGGCCACGGCTCGGCCCCGGCGCACCCCGGGCGGCCGGCCCCCGCCCGGGACACCGAGGCGCACTGCCGCGCCTACGAGGACGTCCGGCAACGGGGCAAGGCGATGAGGGCGACCGCTTGGCGGCGTCTCGTGGCCGCCGCGGGCGGTGAGAGCAACGTCACGGCGTACTGCTCCGAACAACTGGGCGAGTCGCTGGGCAAGGGCGGGGGATCCGGGAACGGCAACGCTCCCGAGGTCGACGTCACACCCACAGCGAACGACGGCGCGGGCAAGGAATCGAACAACGAGCCGGACAAGAGTGCGGACACCGGCGCGGGCAAGAGCCGGAGCGGGGACCAGCGCTCCCGGCCCAACGGCCGTCACCCGTAAGCGATTTTGCGAACGCGGGCCGTCCTGGCCGAGCGATGCTGCGAACCCCCCGCTCCCCGCCATGGCAACGGCCGAGGCCGCCACCCCCCACAGGAGAGGCCCCGGCCGTCGCGCGGCACGGGCCGCGCGGCGGCCCGTACTCCCTACAGCGCCCGGTGTGCGTTTTCTGTCACACCCCTCCGCGTCACGGCTTAGTTGCATCCTGGACGGTCATGGACGGGGAGTGGTTTCAGGTCGTAACGTGCCATTCGCGCCAACGCGGAGGCGGCAGGACCACCGCGACCACCTGCGGTCTTGATGCCGCAACCATTGACTGAGGAACCACGACGGCGAGAACCCGGTCCGCGAGAGCGGCGCCGGTTTAGGCGCATAAGGGGTGCGGTGCTGGGGGACGACGCGGAGCTGACCGCCGCGGTGCGCGCGGCACAGGACGGAGACGAGGACGCTTTCCGGACTGTGTACCGCACCGTGCATCCGCGGCTGCTCGGGTACGTACGGACGCTGGTCGGCGACCCCGACGCCGAGGACGTGACGTCCGAGGCGTGGCTCCAGATAGCCCGCGATCTGGGGCGGTTCACCGGTGACGCGGACCGCTTCCGCGGCTGGGCCGCCCGGATCGCCCGCAACCGAGCCCTGGACCACATACGCATGCGCGGGCGCCGTCCCGCGATCGGCGGCGACGAGACCGAGCTGACCGGTCGGGCGGCCGAGTCGGACACCGCCGGCGAGGCCATCGAGGCGCTCGCCACGAACGGCGCGTTCTCCCTGATATCCCGGCTGCCGCAGGACCAGGCCGAAGCGGTCGTGCTGCGTGTGGTGGTGGGGCTCGACGCGAAGACCGCGGCCGAGACGCTCGGAAAGCGCCCGGGCGCGGTCCGCACGGCGGCGCACCGGGGCCTGAAGCGGCTCGCCGAACTGCTCGGCGACGACCCGCAGGCCGATCCGGAATCGGCCGGGGTGCTCGACGCCCTGCCGCCCCAGAGAGAACCGCGCGGCGGTGCGGTGACGTCCGCAGGTGTGACGCACAGCGTCGCGCGGACGCAGAAGGATGTGTGATGGCCGACGAGCAGTACAGGTGGCTGGACCGCGAAACGGCGGAGCGTTTGCTGAGCGGAGAGCCACCCGGAGCTGTCGACGGCGCCGGCCGGGAGCAGGCCGAACACCTTGCCAGGACCCTCGGCGCGCTGTCCGCCACACCCCCGCTGACCAGCGGTGAACTCCCCGGCGAAGCCGCCGCGATGGCCGCGTTCCGCAAGGTCCGCGCGGAACGCGCCGACGCGGCCGCAGCCCGTGCGGGCACCGGGGGACAGGTCGCCGGACGGGTTCCCGACGCGGGGCTGGTCCGGATCGGTACCCCCGGTGACAGCGGTGCCGGCACCGTCCGGCGGCCCCGCTGGGCCCGCCCCGTACGCCTCGCCCTGGGAGCCGCGCTGGCCGTGGGCATGGCCGGCGGGGTCGCCCTGGCGGCCGGAACCGGAGTCCTGAAAGCGCCCTTCGGCGACGCCGAGCCCCGGCCCGGCTCCTCCGTCTCGGCGTCCGTCACTCATCCGGAGCGTCCGCTGGTGTCACCGTCGCCGAGTGACGCCGTTCAGGGCGGTTCCGCCCCTGACGACGCCCCTGGGGGCCGGAACGGGCAGCGCGACGACGGCGCCCCCGCGCCGGACGGGCACAAGGACCGCTCCGGCGGCCATCGCGGCGAGATCACCGCGGCCTGCCGCGACCTGCGCGACGGAAGGCGGCCGGACCCCGAACGCAGGCGAGCCCTGCGGGACGCGGCGGGCGAGCAGCGGGTGTGGAAGTACTGCAGGGACGTCCTGTCCTCGGCCGGCCCCCGCTCGAAGGAGCGCCGGAACGACGACCGCGCGGACCAGGGACACCACCGGGGCAACGGCGCGGACCGGGGCCGGCAGCAGCACCACAAGCAGAACCGCGAGCAGGACAAGGCCGAGCGGCAGGCAGACCGGAAGGCCGACCGGAAGGCCGACCCGAAGTCCCAGAGGCGGGCCGGAAAAGACTGAGCCGCCGGTGACGACGCGGACCGTCACCGGCGCCGGACGGCCGGGACACCTCTCACTCCGCTGTGACCTGCGATTTCGTACTCCGTGAAAAGGGATCGGCCGAGGGTGTGACGTTTTCGGCCGCCCCGGCGCAGTACTGAGTGAGCCGACTGGTCATCGGCCGTCGCACAGAGCCGGGGTTCCCCCCGTACCTACGGCTCGTGCACCGAGCGCGGGCGGGACACGTTCCCCCGGTCCCGCCCGCGCCCCAACTTCCTCTCCCGCTGTCACCAGGACACGACGACCTTGTCGCCGTTGCGGACCTGTGCGTACAGCTGTGCGATCGCCGCCTCGTCCCGTACGTTGACGCAGCCGTGCGAGGCGCCCGCGTAGCCCCGGGCCGCGAAGTCCGCCGAGAAGTGCACGGCCTGGCCGCCGCTGAAGAACATCGCGTACGGCATGGGTGAGTCGTAGAGCGTCGAGACGTGGTCGCGGGACTTCCAGTAGACGGAGAAGACGCCCTCCCGGGTCGGCGTGCCCCGCGAACCGAAGCGGACCGCCATCGTCGACACCGTCCGCCCGCCGACCATCCAGCGCAGCGTCCTGCTGGTCTTGTCGATGCACAGCACCCGGCCGGACCGGCAGCGGGGGTCCGGTGGGTCGGCCGGCTGGCCGCCCATCAGAAACAGGTCCCAGCGGCCCGGCTCGCGCGTCATGGCCAGCAGCCGCTGCCAGGTGACGGCGTCGGTCTCGCCGGTGCGCGGCAGCCCGCGCTTGCCCTGGAAGCCGCTGACCGCCCGCTGCGTCGGCTCGTCGTACGTCCCCGTCGGCCCCGCGAAGAGCCAGGCGACCTGGCGCAGCCGGGCCTGCAGCTCCCGGACGTCGCGGCCGGTGTCGCCGCGTGACCACAGCACGCGGGGCGGGGTGGGAGCGGCACGGGGCTTGTCGTCGTCCGACGGCGGCGCGGAACGCGGCGTGTCACCGCCCCCCGCGGGCGTGCGGCCCTGGGACGGGGTGCTGCTGGGCAGCTCGATGTGCACCGGCGAGCGGCGCTTGCCCTCGCCGTCGGGTGTCTGCACCGTGCAGCCGGTCAGCGCGGCCAGTACGGCGAGCCCCGCCACGAACGCTCTCCCCATGCCCGTACTACGCACGCGGCCCCCCGCTCGTCTCACCGGCACACCCGGATGTCACCTGAGATGTTCCCCGGGCGTGACCGGTCGCGAACCAGGGGGCATGGTGGTGAGCGAGGTCACTGCTCTGCGGGAGGCAACCCACCATGGCGCGTGAGTCGGAGTCCGGACTGCCCATCGAGCCGCTCTACGGTCCGCGGGACCTGCAGGGCTGGGATCCGGCGGAGAAGCTGGGAGAGCCCGGCGCGTACCCGTACACCCGCGGCGTGTATCCCTCGATGTACACGGGCCGCCCCTGGACCATGCGCCAGTACGCCGGTTTCGGCACGGCCGCGGAGTCCAACGCCCGCTACCGGCAGCTGATCGCCCACGGCACGACGGGACTCTCGGTCGCCTTCGACCTGCCCACCCAGATGGGCCACGACTCCGACGCGCCGATCGCCCACGGCGAGGTCGGCAAGGTGGGGGTGGCCATCGACTCGGTCGAGGACATGCGGGTGCTGTTCGGCGGCATCCCGCTCGACCAGGTCTCCACGTCGATGACGATCAACGCCCCGGCGGCCCTGCTGCTGCTTCTGTACCAGCTGGTGGCCGAGGAGCAGGGGATCCCGGCGGACCGGTTGACGGGCACGATCCAGAACGACGTGCTCAAGGAGTACATCGCCCGGGGCACCTACATCTTCCCGCCCAAGCCGTCACTGCGGCTGATCGCGGACATCTTCAAGTACTGCCGGTCCGAGATCCCGAAGTGGAACACCATCTCGATCTCCGGCTACCACATGGCCGAGGCGGGTGCCTCGCCCGCGCAGGAGATCGCCTTCACCCTGGCCGACGGCATCGAGTACGTGCGCACCGCGGTCGCGGCCGGCATGGACGTCGACGACTTCGCCCCCCGCCTGTCGTTCTTCTTCGTGGCCCGCACCACGCTCCTGGAGGAGGTCGCCAAGTTCCGGGCCGCGCGCCGGATCTGGGCACGGGTGATGCGCGAGGAGTTCGGGGCGCGCGACCCCAAGTCGCTGATGCTGCGCTTCCACACCCAGACGGCCGGGGTGCAGCTGACCGCCCAGCAGCCCGAGGTCAACCTGGTCCGGGTGGCCGTGCAGGGGCTGGCCGCGGTGCTGGGTGGGACGCAGTCGCTGCACACCAACTCCTTCGACGAGGCCATCGCCCTGCCCACCGACAAGTCGGCCCGTCTGGCCCTGCGCACCCAGCAGGTCCTCGCCCACGAGACCGACGTGACCGCCACCGTCGACCCCTTCGCCGGGTCCTACGTCATCGAGAGGATGACCGACGACGTCGAAGCCGCCGCCGTGGAGCTGATGGCCAGGGTCGAGGAGCTGGGCGGCGCCGTCGACGCCATCGAACAGGGCTTCCAGAAGGGCGAGATCGAGCGCAACGCCTACCGCATCGCCCAGGAGACGGACTCCGGCGAGCGGGTCGTGGTCGGCGTCAACCGCTTCCAGCTCGACGAGGAGGAGCCCTACGAGCCGCTGCGCGTCGACCCGGCCATCGAGGCGCGGCAGGCCGAACGCCTTTCCGCGCTGCGCGCGCAGCGCGACCAGGCGGCCGTCGACACGACCCTGGGCGCGCTGAAGAAGGCCGCCGAGGGCGAGGACAACGTCCTCTACCCGATGAAGGAGGCACTCAGGGCGAGGGCCACCGTCGGCGAGGTCTGCAACGCGCTGCGCGAGGTGTGGGGGGCGTACGTACCGTCCGACGCCTTCTGACCTGCAGCGGGCCGGTGCCCGGGCGGGGAGCGTCAGACCCGCGTGCGACACTCATTCGCATGTTCGGTGTCGTCGATCTGCCCACCTACCTGGCGGGCCTCGCCCTGATCATCCTGCTGCCCGGTCCCAACTCGCTGTACGTGCTGTCGGTGGCCGCCCGCCGTGGTGTGCGCGCCGGGTACACCGCCTCGGCCGGAGTCTGGTGCGGGGACGCGGTGCTGATGACGCTGTCCGCGGCCGGAGTCGCCTCGCTGCTCCAGGCGAACGCCGTGCTGTTCGCCGTTGTCAAGTACGCGGGGGCCGGATATCTGACCTGGCTGGCCATCGGCATGCTGCGGGCGGCGTGGGGCCTGTGGCGGACGCGTGCGGAGCGGACCGCCGGTGACGAGGCGCCCGAACCCGCCGAGGAGCGGCCCTTCCGCCGTGCCTTCGTCGTCAGCCTGTTCAACCCCAAGGCGATCCTCTTCTTCGTCGCCTTCTTCGTGCAGTTCGTGGACCCGGGGTACGCCTACCCCGCCCTGTCCTTCGTCGTCCTCGGTGCCCTCGCCCAGTTCGCCAGCGTGCTCTACCTCAGCGCGCTGATATTCGGCGGCACCCGGCTGGCCGCCGCCTTCCGCCGCCGCAGGCGCCTGTCGGCCGGAGCGACCTCGGCGGCGGGTGCGCTGTTCCTCGGGTTCGCGGTGAAGCTGTCGCTGGCGAGTTCGTAGCGCCGGGCCAGCCTTGCCCGAAGCGGGCCAGGTGGTCGGGGAGCCCGGCCGCCGTGTCACCCGCCCAGCCGACATGACCGTCGGGGCGGACGAGGTACAACCGGGCCCGTACACCGCGCCGGCATCGAGCACGCCGGGCAGATGGAGGACAACCTGCGCCTGCTATCCGCTTCCGGGTGAGCGCCGCGAGGGCTACGACATGGACGAACGCGCCCGCCTGATGGCCGACTTTCCCTTGTCGGCTCAGGCGGGCGCGGAGATCTTCGAGGACTACGACCGGCACTTCGAGGAGGGACTCGCCCTTGTGATCGGGGGGATCGGGGCGCGCTACGGGGTCTCATGACGCGGTCCGGCGCGTCAGGACCGTTTCGCGCGGGCCCGCCGTACGGCCCGGGTGATGACGGGAGGCAGCAGGTCCTTGGCGAGCCGGCGGGCCGCGGACGGGCCGGGCCGGGCCGGCCGTGCCGCACGCGACGCGCCGGCCTCGGGGGCGCGGACCGGTGCGGGCTCGGGCTCAACGTAGTGCCGCGAGGGCGGGAAGGCCGGTGGCTTCATGCCCCGGGAACGGGTCCGGATCAGCCGGTGCCCGGCCGCCTCCTGCATGCTCAGCCCGACGTCCGTGCGCAGCCGGAGCGTGGCGAGCAGTTCCTCCTGGAGCGGCTCGGGGTCGCCCCAGGTCGCGTAGAGCTTCTGCGTGCTGAGGCAGATCGGGCGCAGCCCGCGGTTGAGGACGGCCTCCCAGACGGCGACCGCGACACCCGGGGTGTGCTCGGACCGGAAGTCGTCCAGGACCACGATGCCCTCGGGCAGCAGGATGTCGTGGGCCGCGCCGATGTCGCCGTACACGTGCTCGTACAGGTGCGAGGCGTCGATGTGGATGAAGCGGCAGGAGTCCGGGGTCACCTTCTCGTCCACGAGGGAGCTGGGGCCGGTGATCACCGTGGGCAGGGTGTCGTGGAAGGAGAGGTAGTTCCGCTCGAACGCTTGCTGAGTGAGGGAGGCGTACGACTTGGCCGACTCCGCCTTGTTGGCGTCGTCCGGGGCGTCGCCCTCGAACAGGTCGCAGACCGTGAACCGCTCGCCGTCCTGGAGGTGGTGGCCGAGGAGGATCGCGCTCTTGCCCAGGTAGACGCCGAGCTCCAGAAGGTCGCCCTTTATGCCTGACTTCTTCTGCTGTTCGAGGAACCAGGTGAACAGCGTCTGGTCCAGGGCCGGGAACCAGCCGGGGACGTCGGTGAGTTCGCCGGGGTGGGTGTCGGTCGCTTGTGCGTGGGTCATGGGAGGAGCCTTCTCTCCGAGCGTTGCCCCGATCGACGGCCGGCTGAACGTCCCGTGAACAGGGTCAGCGGGTCTTCGTCAGAGCCGCCCGCAACCGGGGTGTCAGCGGCTTCTCCACATATTTGTGCAGCAACCACGCCAGCAGCAGCATTGACGCCACCGTCAGCACGAAGGTCACCCCGGACGCCAGCCCCAGACCGCGGTGCAGGGCCTGGATCACCACCCAGCCGAGATGCTCGTGGACCAGATAGAAGGGGTACGTCAGCGCGCCCGCGACCGTCAGCCACCGCCAGTTCACCCGGCCCAGCAGGCCCAGCGCGATCGCGGCGACCGCCACGAAGCCGAACGTGACGACGGCGACGATCCCGAACGAGGAGCGGTAGGAGAAGGCCTCCGGGTCGGGTGCGTGCCACAGCGACCGCACCGCGTAGTGCTGGCCGATCAGCCAGCCGGCGGCCACGATGGCCCACCCGTAGACGTCCCGGCGGTCGCGGTGCACGAGGTAGAGGCCGACACCGCCGATGAAGAACGGCGCGTACTCGGGCATCAGGACGATGTCGAGCAGCGGCATGTTCGCGTTCTCGGCGATCACGGCCGCCAGCATCCAGCCGGCGCAGAACATGACCACCCGGCGGCGGTTCGCCCCGGGCAGCACGACACACAGCGCGAACAGGGCGTAGAAGCGGACCTCCGCCCACAGCGTCCAGCACACTCCCAGCACCCGGTCCACGCCCAGCGGCATCTGCAGCATGGTCAGGTTGACCAGGGCGTCGCTGGGTGAGACGGCCCGGTAGGCGACCACCGGCAGCGCGAACACCGCCGTGACGACGAGCACCGCCACCCAGTAGGCCGGCAGCAGCCGGGAGGCACGGGAGGCGACGAACGACCGCAGGGGGCGGCCCCAGCCGCTCATGCAGATCACGAACCCGCTGATCACGAAGAAGACCTGGACGCCGAGGCAGCCGTAGGCGAACAGCGCGTGCAGGGTGGGGAACTGGTCCCGGGGCGAGGTGCCCCAGGCCTGGGCGACCTCACCGCCGCGCCCGCCGTAGTGGTAGAGCGCCACCATCAGCGCGGCCACCAGCCGTAGTCCGTCGAGGGCGCGCAGCCGCCCGGCGGAGTCGTTTCTGCGCCGCGGGACGGTCGTGGCGCCCGGTGGGTCGACCAGCACGGCGACGCCGGGCCGGGGCTTGCGGGTACTGACGACCGTCTCGGTCACGCTGGAAACCTCTGTGTGGTTCGTATGTCCTTTGCCTGAGCCGCCTGTGGGCGGGCGCCTGTCACCCTAGGACGAGAGTTGACGCAATCACGTTCGATGGCGACAGGCTTCGCCTGCCGGTCCCCATGGGTTCATCTGGATGTCGCCGGGGCCGGTCGGACCGGCGGGCGGGACCGGCTCAGCGGCGTACCGCCTTGCGCAGGGCCCGGGCCCGCCGGACCACCCGGCGTGCCGTGGAATTGCGCGGCAGGAACGCCAGCCGCTGCGGAATGCCCCCGGGCAGCCCGAGTGCGGTGAGGCGGCGCTTCTTGAAGTAGCGCCGGGTGCGCGGGCCGAGGTGCCGGGCGAGGAACCGCTCGGCCTGCGGGCGCAGGTCCGGGTAGATCTGCGGCTGCATGGTGAACCCGAGGGCCGTGAGGAGGGCGGACAACCGCTCGGCCGGCAGGAGGTCACCGTCCTCGCCGCTCTCCAGGCCGGGCAGCAGCGCGTCCGCCAAAGTGGTCGGGACCCGGTTGCTGTTCTGGTACGGCGTCAGCCGCTCCAGCAGCAGCTCGGTTCCGATGCGGGCGACCGGCAGGTCGTAGAAGGCGGAGGCCGTGAACAGCGCGGTGGAGAAGCAGCCGACGACCAGCGCGGGCCGGGCCCGGTCGAAGAGCACCTCGGCGAGTACGGGCGTGTCCAGGACCGTGAGGTCCACGCCGAGCTTCTCGGCCTCGGTCTCCAGGGCGCGGCTGTAGCGGGCCGGTGCGGTCGGGTGGGGCTTGAAGACGACCGTGCGGTGGCCGCGTGCGACGGCGCCGCGCATCATCCGCACGTGCAGGTCCTCTTCCTCCTCGGGGGAGAGGATGTTCAGCGCCGACAGGTACTGGCCGAGCAGCAGCGCCGAGTCGCCGGGCAGGGCGGGCAGTTCGGGCACGGTCTCGGTGACCTCGCCGAGCACCTTCAGGAACGCGGGAGTGGGCACCAGGTGCGCCGGCACGCCGAACTCGGTGAGCAGCATCGGCGTGAGCCCCGGCACCAGATCGAGGTGCAACAGCCGCCGTACGCGCGTGCCGACCAGCGGGTCGAGCTTGTTGCGGGTGGGGCCGTAGCTCATCAGCCCGTCGGCATAGACGTCGACGGGGGCGTCGGTGAACAACTGGGCCACCGTCAGGGCGGGCGCCACCTGGATCGATTCCAGCACCAGGCTCACCCGGTCGTCGCCCAGGCCCCACAGCAGCCGCAGATAGCGCTCGAACAGCGGGATGTCGTCGGAGCGCGGCGTCCAGGCCCCGGGGTGGAAGGGGCGGATGGCCTCGTTCCAGGACAGCACCTCGTCGAAGTGCTCGCGCAGCGGGGCGAAGCCCGGCATCTCGTCGAGGGCCGGAGTGGTCTCCGGGGTCGCGGAGTTGTTGAACACCAGCAGCACCCGGCGGTCCGGCTCCTCGAACAGGTCGGAGTCGATCGCGGCGGCCAGGGTGGCGACGCCGTACAGCGTCGACGCGCAGAAGATCTGAGTGGTCCCGGGCATCAGGCGGCCGCTCCCGTCGTGGTCACCCGGCGCCGCAGCCGCCGCAGCTTGGACGAACGGTCCATGTCCATGGCCTCCAGTGCGTCGGCGAGTGCGTCCTGCGGCATGCGCTTGATGGCCGCCGCGCTCATCGACCGCAGCTGCCGGGCCACGGCCGGTTCGAACCTGTCCTCGTTGGAGAGGTGGTGGGCGATGATCGCGCAGTAGGTCCGCACCGCCTTGGGCAGCAGCCGGTCGGCGTCGCGGTCCGCGGCCGTCTCCTCGATCACCTGGTCGAAGGCGCGGATGAAGTCGAGCTGGCGCACATCCCCGATCTGTGTCAGGGACGAGGCCACCCCGCGCCGGTAGAACACGCCCAGCAGGCTCACCACGGCGAACGACTCCGCCTCGCGGTGCAGCTTCCAGATCCACGGCCGGTCCTCGGCCGTGCGCAGCCCGTCGGTGAAGTGGAGCGCGCCCTTGTCGACCAGGCGGCGGTGATAGGCACCGGCCCAGGCGTAGGCGTAGTCCACGGAGGTGGAGCGGTGCGCGGGCAGGATCGCCTCCCGCGGGTCGAACGCCTCCCAGCGCCGCCCGACCGGGACCCGGTGCACGGAGCGGGCGCGCGCGGTGGCCTGCACATGGTCGGTGCGCACGAAGTCACACCCCAAGTCGTCCATCGCGGACACCAGTTCGGCGAGGTAGCCGGGGGCGAGCCAGTCGTCACCGTCCAGGAACGTCAGGTACTCGCCCTGCGCCGCGTCCAGGCCGGTGTTGCGCGCGGTGGCGAGCCCGCCGTTCTGCTCGTGGCGGATGTACCGCACCTGGGCCACATCCGAAAGCTCCTCGGCCGCTCGTTCGAGAATGGCCGGAGTTCCGTCCTTGGAATGGTCGTCGACCAGGATGAACTCGAAATCCCGGTCGGCGTTGGACCGAAGACTTCTGAGGGTGTCCGGGGCATATTGCTGCACGTTGTAGAACGGCACGATCACGGAAAGCTTAGGCACCCGCAAAACGTTAGGAGGCCGCCCGGCAGCGGAACTTTCCGATGAAGGTACACCGGGTGAACTGAATGTGTCAGAACGGTGCACCGCGTGTACTTCCCGCCTGCCGGCAGGCCAGTTCGGCTCTCGGTGGGCTGTTGTTAACTTTTCGTTGAGTCCCGGTTCCGCCATACCTAGATTCGCTTCCTAGCGTCTTCGACGTGCCAGTAAGTACACCGAAGCGCCCGCGAATCGCCGTCCTCGCGGACAGCGACACCCGATGGAAATGGGGTGCGCTGACCGCGGACCGCATCGCCCCGGGACCGTCCATGGAAGCCGCACCGCGCGAAGGCGCGCAAGCCGGCCCCCTCCTCGACGGATTCCTGCTGCGCGGCCGGGCGACGCCCACCCCGCGCCAGCTGGAGGAAGTGGGCGTGCGCGCCGACTCACTGCGGGAGGTCACCGCCGTCGAGTTCCTGCGCGCCATGGCCGAGGAGTCCTACGACGTCCTCGTCCTCTCCCTCGTCGGCGGCGGCGTGCAGGCGATGCTGCACGGCCTGGCCCGTGTCTGGGAGCACCGCACCTCGCGGCCCGTCGTCGTCACCGGCTACGTCGGCGTCGTCTACGAGAAGCTCGCCGACGGCCTGCTGCTGCGGCACGGCGCGGACCTCGTCCTCGCCAACTCCCGTCAGGACGCGGACCGTTTCCGGGCCGTCTACGAGGGAGTGGGCGCCGACGCCTCGTCGGTGACGGAGGTGGCCCTGCCGTTCCTCGGCGGCGCGGCCTACAAAGGCGAACACACGCCCTACACGCTCGTCTTCGCCGCCCAGCCCTCCGTCCCGGACAGCCGCAAGGACCGTACGTACCTGCTGAACCGGCTGGTGCAGCACGCCCGCAGGCACCCCGAACGGCAGGTGCTGCTGAAGCTGCGCTCCAAGCCGGGCGAACACACCACACACATCGAGGAGTTGCCGTACCAGAAGCTGGTGCAGCGCCTTGATCCGCCCGCCAACTTCAGCCTCGTCTACGGCAACATGGGCGAGGTCCTCGACCGCACCGACCTGCTGGTGACGGTCAGTTCCACGGCCGCCCTGGAGTCGCTGCACCGCCGCATCCCGACCGTCGTCCTGACGGACCTCGGCATCCGCGAGTCGCTCGGCAACCACCACTTCTTGGGCTCCGGCTGCCTCGCCTCCTGGGACCAGCTCGACGCCGGGCACCGGCCCGTGCCCGACGAGGAGTGGGTCTCCCGGCAGGGCGTCGCGGCTGGGGGCACCTCCCGGACGGAGTCTGGGGGAGGTTCGTACGACTCCGCCTTCGACGCGGCCCGGGGGCGCATCGCCGAGCTGCTCGGCCGGCCCGGCGGCCTGCCGCCGCTGACCCCGTACTACACCCCCGTCACCGCGCCCGGCTATCTGCCCGGGATCCTCGCCCGCCACCACCTCGGCTCGGACGGCACCCCGCTGCCCGGCGCGCCCGCCGCCGACAAGGACCCCGGAGCGGTCCGGCAGATCGTGCGCCGGGCGGCGCGCGGCGCCTACCGCCACGGCGTGCAGCGCGTGGCGCCCGTCATCCGGCGGATGGGCGAGCTGTGAGCCGCCCCGAGACCCCTGCCCAAGGAGTAGACCCCATGTCCCATCCGCAAGCGGGCCGAGGCGCCTCCGTGCGCCGCGTGCTCGCGGTGATCCCCGCGCGCGGCGGCTCCAAGGGCGTGCCCGCGAAGAACCTCCTGCCCGTCGGCGGTGTCCCGCTGGTGGCCCGTGCGGTGCGCGAATGCCGGTCGACCCGGCTGGTGACGGACGTCGTGGTCTCCACCGACGACCAGGCCATCGCCGCCGCCGCCCGCGAGGCCGGTGCCGAGGTCGTGCTGCGGCCCGCCGCCATCGCCGGCGACACCGCCACCTCCGAGGCCGCCGTCCTGCACGCCATGGACGCCCACGAGGCCCTGCACGGGGCGCCGGTGGACGTGGTCCTGCTCGTCCAGTGCACCAGCCCGTTCATCGTCCGCGAGGACATCGACGGGGTGGCGGGAGCCATCGCCGAGAACGGCGCCGACACCGCCGTGACCGTGGCGCCCTTCCACGGGTTCCTCTGGAGGGACGCCGACACCGAGGCCACCTCCGGGGACGTGACCGGCGGCTACGGCGTCAACCACGACAAGGCCTTCCGCCCCCGCCGTCAGGACCGCCCCCAGGACCTGCTGGAGACCGGCGCCGCCTACGCGATGGACGCGGCGGGCTTCCGCAAGCACCAGCACCGCTTCTTCGGACACACCGAACTCGTCCGGACCGACCCGGCCCGCGTGCTGGAGATCGACGACCCGCACGACCTCGCCCGCGCCCGGGCCCTCGCGCCGCTCTTCGACGCGAACCGCCCCGGCGCCCTCCCGACCGCCGACGACATCGACGCGGTCGTCCTCGACTTCGACGGCACCCAGACCGACGACCGGGTGCTGGTCGACGCCGACGGACGGGAGTTCGTCTCCGTGCACCGCGGGGACGGACTCGGCATAGCAGCCCTCCGTAACAGCGGGTTGAAGATGCTGATCCTGTCCACGGAACAGAACCCCGTGGTCGCCGCCCGGGCCCGGAAGCTCAAGCTCCCGGTGCTGCACGGCATCGACCGCAAGGACCTCGCACTCAAGCAGTGGTGCGAGGAGCAGGGCATCGCGCCGGAGCGCGTGCTCTACGTCGGCAACGACGTCAATGACCTCCCGTGCTTCGCCCTCGTGGGCTGGCCCGTGGCGGTCGCGAGCGCCCACGACGTCGTGCGCGGCGCCGCACGCGCGGTCACCACCGTCCCCGGCGGTGACGGCGCGATCCGGGAGATCGCCAGCTGGATCCTCGGCCCCTCTCTCGATTCCCTCACCAAGTAAGGAACTCCTCGCCATGAGCAACAACTCCCGCATCCGCAAGTTCGGTACGCGCGAGGCCGGCCCCGGCCGCCCCGTCTACGTCACCGGCGAGATCGGCATCAACCACAACGGCGACATCGAGAACGCCTTCAAGCTCATCGACGCCGCCGCCGAGGCCGGCTGCGACGCGGTCAAGTTCCAGAAGCGCACCCCGGAGATCTGCACCCCGCGCGACCAGTGGGACATCGAGCGCGACACCCCCTGGGGCCGCATGACGTACATCGACTACCGCCACCGCGTGGAGTTCGGCGAGGAGGAGTACGGCCAGATCGACGCCTACTGCAAGAAGAAGGGCATCGACTGGTTCGCCTCCCCGTGGGACACCGAGGCCGTCGCCTTCCTGGAGAAGTTCGACGTCCCCGCCCACAAGGTCGCCTCCGCCTCCCTCACGGACGACGAGCTGCTGCGCGCCCTGCGCGCCACCGGCCGCACGATCATCCTGTCCTCCGGCATGTCGACCCCGAAGCAGATCCGCCACGCGGTCGAGGTCCTGGGCAGCGAGAACATCCTCCTCTGCCACGCCACCTCGACCTACCCCGCGAAGGCCGAGGAGCTCAACCTCCGCGTGATCAACACCCTGCAGGAGGAGTACCCGAACGTCCCGATCGGTTACTCCGGCCACGAGACCGGCCTGCAGACCACCCTCGCCGCCGTCGCCCTCGGCGCCACCTTCGTCGAGCGTCACATCACCCTCGACCGCGCCATGTGGGGCTCCGACCAGGCCGCCTCCGTGGAGCCGCAGGGCCTCACCCGCCTCGTCCGCGACATCCGCACCATCGAGGCCTCCCTCGGCGACGGCGTCAAGAAGGTCTACGAGTCCGAGCTGGGCCCGATGAAGAAGCTGCGCCGCGTCGCCGGTGTGGTCGCCGAGGCGGAGATCGCCACGGCGGCGGGCGAGCCGGTCGGCGTCTGAACCCACCATCCCCACCCCCTTACGACGGGACGGTCGTACGTCGATGAGCCCCCGCGCCGGGAACGCCGGCCCCCACACTCTCGCTTTCGTCGAGAGCCCGGTACAGCTGCTGAACGTGCTGGAGTGGGCGCACGCGCACGCCCCCGGCGTGGGGCTCACCCTCGTGGTGCTGTCGCCCGTCGACCCGATGACGCGCGGCCAGCTGCGGCGGATGTCCGACCTGGCCCGCGACGAGGGGCACCAGGTCCGCTGGGAGGAAGCGCGCGGCGGGCCCCTCGCGCCCTTCCAGACCATCGGGGGCCTGACCGGCCTGCTCCGCAGGGCACGCCGGGTCGTGCTGGGGGACCCCTTCTCCCGCTACGTCCAGCTGCTGCTGACGATCACCCGCGCCCGTGACCTGGTCGTCGTCGACGACGGCACGGCGACGATGGAGTTCGTCGGGCAACTGGCCCGGGGCGAACGGCTGGTGCGCTGGCACCGCAAGGGCGGCCGCCCCGGCCCGCGGGACGTGGTCTTCGCGCCGGTGTCGGCCTCGGCCCGCCGCCGGCTGACGCCCGGCGACCGCCGCCGCATCGAGATCTTCTCCGCCATGCCGATGGAGGAGACCCCGGCGGGCGTCACGGTCAGCGCCAACGCCTTCGCCTGGACCCGGTCCCGTTTCGGCCCGCCCAGGATCACCAAGGGCGCCGACATGGTCGGCACGTCCCTGGTGGAGACCGGCGTGGTGGACGACGGCCGCTATCTGGCGGCCGTCCACGCCCTGGCCAGGGCCCACGGCGCCACCCGCTACTTCGCCCACCGCCGCGAGAGCACGGACAAGCTCCACCGTCTCGCGGTCGAGACGGGCCTGGAGATCGTCCGCCCCGAGCTGCCCCTCGAACTGATCGCCCGCCGCGGCCCCATCGGCCGGACGATCCTCAGCTTCCCCTCGACGGTCGTCCACACCCTCCCCCTCGCCCTGTCCGGCACGGAGGTGCGCGTCGCGGTCTGCGACATCGACCCCGCCTGGCTGACCGAGACCGCCTCCCCGCGCGCCCAGGGCTTCCTGTCCGGGGTGACGGGAACGGCCCGGGACGTGCACCGGCTGTCGCCGACGGCCCCGGTGCCTCCCCCGGGGCCGCCGCACCCGGGCACGGCGGAGCCGGCCGACCCCACAGGGCCGGCGGGCACGGCGCGCCTCACCGCCTCACCGCCCCCTTCGGGCCTGCCGGGCCCGGCAGGGGCACCGGGAGCGGTGGCGGCCGGATAGGAACCGGAGCCGGCCCGGACACCGGCCCGGCCTGTCGTCCGGCCCGGCCGACACGACCTAGGCGTCCGCCGAGGGCACCTCGTCCACCGGGGGCCGGCGCGCCAGCAGAAACGCGCGCGGCAGCTTCTCCCCGGCCTCCGGCTCGCGCAGGACCCGGGCGTACATCTCCAGGCCCGCCCTCGTGAGGTGCCCGGCGACCGTCTCCGGGGTGCGCCAGAAGTAGTCGAGCGAGATCTCCCGCCCGAAGCGCTCGGTCAGACGCTGGTGCCCGTCCTCGTCCCCGGACTGGAAGCCGAGCAGCACCGGCGCCCCCGGCAGCAGGACCCGGTGGAACCCGGCGAAGACGGACGGCAGGTGATCGTCCGGCACATGGATGATCGAGTAGAGCGCGACGATCCCGCCGAGCGTCGCCTCCGGCAGGTCCAGGGCCGTCATCGAACCGACGTGGAAGCGCAGCTCCGGGTGGGCCCGACGGGCCAGGGCCACCATGCGGGGCGACGCGTCGACCCCGAACACCGGCAGCCCGGCCTCGTGCAGCCGCGCCGTCACGTACCCCGGCCCGCTGCCGATGTCCGCGACCGGCGGCCGCCCGGGTGCCCCCGTCGCCCGGACCAGTTCCACGAAGGCCGACAGCAGCGCCCGCTCCAGCGGTCTCCCGGCCAGGCTGTCGGGATGCTCGGCGGCATAGACCTCGGCGATGGCGTCGTACGAGGCCTGCGTGGACTCGACAAAATCGGGGGCGCGCACGAGGCGCACACTAGCGGGGCGCGCGTCCGGCAGATGAACACGCCGGTGTTCGCCGCGCAAGGCGTGGTATCCGTGGAGAGGATGGATGGATACCGGAGTCGTGACGTCGGTGTGGTCGAAGTCACACTCTGGGGGGTGGATGGCCCGGTCCGGCCCAAAAGGCGGGCGAGTTTACCCATCTCACTTGATAGCTATGCGCCGGGCGATCATATTTTCTTCCCCTATCGGGTTGAAGTTTTGTTGATCCAGGGTCGGTCGACCGCCCGGGCGCCCTACCCTTCAAAGGGTGAAGCCACTGATGTCACTGGAGTCCGAGGTCGATCTTCCCGGCGGAGCCGTGCTCCCCGGGGCCCTGCCCGACGCTCTGCGGGCCGAGCTCATCGCGTTCCGGCGCGACCTCCACATGCACCCGGAGCTCGGCAACCAGGAGTTCCGCACGACCGCCGCGATCAAGGAGCGGCTCGAGCGGGCCGGCCTCAAGCCGCGCGTCCTCTCCGTGGGGACCGGACTCGTCTGTGACATCGGCGTGGAGGGCGAGCAGTGGGACGGTGGTCCCAGCATGCTCGCCCTGCGGGCCGACATCGACGGCCTGCCCATCCCGGACACCAAGGCGGAGTGCCCCTACCGCTCGACCGTGCCCGACCGTGCGCACGCCTGCGGTCACGACGTGCACACCACCGTCGTCCTCGGCGCCGGCCTCGTCCTCGCCGAACTGCACCGGCAGGGCGCCTTGCCCCGCCCCGTCCGGCTGATCTTCCAGCCCGCCGAAGAAGTGCTGCCCGGCGGTGCCGCCGACGCCATCAAGTGCGGGGCGCTGGAAGGCGTCGGCGCGATCATCGCCGTGCACTGCGACCCCCGGGTGGACGCCGGCAAGATCGGACTCCGAGAGGGCCCCATCACCTCCGCCTGCGACCGGCTGGAGATCGGCCTCGACGGCCCGGGCGGTCACACCGCCCGCCCCCACCTCACCACCGACCTGGTCACCGCCGCCGCCCGCGTCGTCACCGACGTGCCCGCGCTGGTCGGCCGCCGCTTCGACAGCCGCAGCGGGCTCGCCATCACCTGGGGCCGCGTGGAGTCGGGGCACGCGCCGAACGTGATCCCGCAGCACGCCGAGCTCTCCGGCACCGTGCGCTGCCTCGACCTGGAGGCGTGGCGGCAGGCCCCCGACGTGGTGGTCGCGGCCATCGACGAGATCGCCAATCTGTACCGCGCCAAGTCGGAGATCAACTACGTCCGCGGCGTGCCGCCCGTCGTCAACGAGCCCGGCGTCACCGAGCTGCTGCGCGACGCGATGATCGCCCGGCGCGGGGTCGAGTCCGTCGAGGGCACCGAGCAGAGCCTCGGCGGCGAGGACTTCTCCTGGTACCTGGAGCACGTCCCCGGCGCGATGGCCCGCCTGGGCGTCCGCACCCCCGGCGAACGCCAGATCCGCGACCTCCACCAGGGCGACTTCGACGTCGACGAGTCGGCCATCACGGTAGGCGTCGAACTCTTCACGGCCGCGGCCCTGGTCAACGGCCTACGCTAGCGCCTCCTCCGCAGGGACGTGACAGGACCTGCGCCCTTGGCGCCGCACGGCTTCTGGGGGCGCGGGGAACTGCGCGACAAGCCACGACGGCGCCGCACGGGTACTCAGGGGCGCGGGGAACTGCGCGAAAACCACGACGGCGCCGCACGCGTTCTAGGGGCGCGGGGAACTGCGCGAAAACCACGACGGCGCCGCACGCGTTCTAGGGGCGCGGGGAACTGCGCAACAAGCCACGACGGCCCCGCACGGGTACTCAGGGGCGCGGGGAACTGCGCGAAAACCACGACGCCGCCGCACGGGCCCGACGACCTCGACCCCCACAGCCCCGGCCCGGGCTGCAACACCCCCGGGCCCGACAACCACCCTCCAGTTGCGAGCGGCGCAGCCGCACGGCAGCCTGGTGCGCGTCACGAGGTAGGCACGCGCCGTGTTCCCGACTACACCTTTCGACCCTGTTCGATCCCGTGGTTCACAAGGGCGTAACCGGCCATCGGCACGAATGGATAACGGCCCCCCGGCGAACCGTTCCCAGGAGTGTCTACGCGCGTTAATGTGCGCCGAACCGAGCACCCATCGCGGGGCTTTGGAGAATGGGGAACTTCAGATGCGTCGGATTTCCAAACTGACCCGTGTCGCGGTGGGGGTCGCGTCGCTCGGGCTCGTCGCCACGGCCTGCGGCGGCACCAGCAGTGACAGCGGCGACAGCGACAGCAACGACAAGGGCGTCGCCATCGCGTACGACGTCGGCGGCAAGGGCGACCAGTCCTTCAACGACGCCGCCTACGCCGGCCTGACGAAGGCCAAGGACGAGTTCGGCTACAAGACGGCCGACATCGAGCCCACCGAGGGCGAGACCAACGCCGACAAGGAGCAGCGCCTGGCGTCGCTCGCCAAGCAGGGCTACAACCCGGTCATCGGTGTCGGCTTCGCCTACGGCCCGGCGATGAAGGCCGTGGCCGCCAAGTACCCGAAGACCACCTTCGGCATCGTGGACTCCGTCGTCGAGGGCAAGAACGTCGCCTCCCTCGTCTTCGCCGAGGAGCAGGCCTCGTACCTCGCCGGTGTCGCCGCCGCCAAGGCCACGAAGACCGACGTCGTCGGCTTCGTCGGCGGTGTCGACGTGCCGCTGATCCACAAGTTCGAGGCCGGCTACAAGCAGGGCGTGCAGGACACCAACTCCAAGGTGAAGGTCCTGTCGCAGTACCTGACGCAGACGGCCGAGGAGGGCGGCTTCTCCAGCCCCGACAAGGGCAAGGCCGCCGCCGAGGGCCAGATCGAGAAGAAGGCCGACGTGCTCTACGCGGCCGCCGGTCTGTCCGGCCAGGGTGTCATCGAGGCCGCCGCCAAGGCGAAGGTCTGGGCGATCGGTGTCGACTCCGACCAGTACAAGCAGGCCGCCCTGGCGTCGTACAAGAACTACATCCTCACCTCCGCGCTCAAGGACGTCGGCGGCGCGGTCTACGCCCTGTCCAAGTCGGTTCACGACGACAAGCCGCTGACCGGCACCCAGACCTTCGACCTGAAGGTCAACGGTGTGGGCCTGTCGGAGTCCAACCCGGAGTACGCGAAGGTCGCGGGTCTCCAGGACGCGGTGAACAAGGCCAAGCAGGAGATCATCGACGGCAAGATCAAGGTCAACACCGAGTGATCCGGCCGGTCTGACCAGCCGAAAGCGGGCGGGCACCCCCTGGGTGCCCGCCCGCTCCGTGTTTCCCGCCCCTCCCGTAACCGGCCCTTCCGCGACTGGATCATCCGGCACGGCTCACTTGGAACCGGATCACCCAGCGCCACGCCCCGTTTGCGGTCGGCAACGCCCCGGCCAAGCCCGGGTGATGGCTTGGCCACGGGCGCATAACAAGGTGGACAGAAGGGGTTTTCAGGCAGGTCTACGCGCGTTAATCTGCGGCGAAGCCAGCGCTGAAGCTGAACCGTCCGGCGCTGTGCACCTCGGTTGTACGACAGGAGCACCCACACATGCGCCGGATATCCCGGATCACGGTCGCAGGCGCAGCGACCGCCTCCCTGGCCCTCGCGCTCTCCGCCTGCGGCGGCACCTCGACCTCTGCCGGGTCGTCGGACTCGAAGGGCGACAAGGGCCTCGCCATCGCCTACGACGTCGGCGGCAAGGGCGACCAGTCCTTCAACGACGCCGCCTACGCGGGCCTGGAGCAGGCGAAGAAGGAGTTCGGGTACCAGACGGCCGACGTGGAGCCCACGGAGGGCGAGACGAACGCCGACAAGGAGCAGCGCCTGGTCTCTCTGGCCAAGCAGGGCTACAACCCGGTCGTCGGTGTCGGCTACGCGTACGCCGCCGCCGTGAAGGGTGCCGCGGAGAAGTTCCCGAAGACCACCTTCGGCATCGTCGACGACGCCACGATCAACACCAAGAACGTGGCCGACCTGGTCTTCAACGAGGAGCAGGCCTCCTACCTGGCCGGCGTCGCCGCCGCCAAGACCAGCAAGACCAAGGTCGTCGGCTTCGTCGGCGGCGTGGACATCCCGCTGATCCACAAGTTCCAGGCGGGCTTCGCGCAGGGCGTCAAGGACACCGACCCCAAGGTCAAGGTGCTCTCGCAGTACCTCACGCAGACCGCCGAGGAGGGCGGTTTCGCCAGCCCCGACAAGGGCAAGACGGCTGCCGAGGGCCAGATCGAGAAGAAGGCCGACGTCGTCTACGCGGCCGCCGGTCTGTCCGGCCAGGGCGTCATCGAGGCCGCCGCCGCCAAGAAGGTGTGGGCCGTCGGTGTCGACTCCGACCAGTACCAGCAGGAAGCCCTTGCCAAGTACAAGGACTCCATCCTGACGTCGGCGATGAAGGATGTCGCCAAGGCGGTGTACAACCTGGCGAAGTCGGTCGAGGACGGCAAGCCCGAGACCGGTATCGTTCGTGGCGATCTGAAGTCCGGCGAGGTGAGCCTGTCGAACTCCAACCCGAAGTTCGCGGACGACGCCGAGCTCCAGGCAGCCATCAAGACGGCCAAGGAGAAGATCATCAGCGGCGAGATCAAGGTCAAGAGCAGCTGACGAGCGACTGCCTCGAAGCAGGCGGTAACCCCCGGGGTTACGTCCGCTCGACGGGGTACGGGGAGCTGCTCCTCGTGCCCCGTTGCCGCGGGGCGTCGGCCCCTTTGTATGCCGTAGGGGCGCTACGCGCGTAGACGGCCCCCGTCCCCAGGAGAGTGCGCCATCAACGCGTCCAGCAGCCCTCCGGCCGGAGCGGCGGTCAACGAATCGGTGACCGCCGTCGAACTCGCCGGGATCACCAAGCGTTTCCCCGGAGTCGTGGCCAACCACGACATCCACCTGACCGTCCGCAAGGGCACCGTGCACGCCCTGGTCGGCGAGAACGGCGCCGGCAAGTCGACGCTGATGAAGATCCTCTACGGCATGCAGAAGCCGGACGAGGGCACCATCGCCGTGGGCGGCGAGCAGGTCGCCTTCTCGTCGCCGGCCGACGCCATCGTCCGCGGCATCGGCATGGTCCACCAGCACTTCATGCTCGCCGACAACCTCACGGTCCTCGAGAACGTGGTCCTCGGCAGCGAGAAGCTCTACGGCATCGGCGCCAAGGCCCGCCGCAAGATCAAGGAGCTCTCCGAACGCTACGGCCTCGGCGTCGAGCCCGACCTCCTCGTCGAGGAGCTCGGTGTCGCCGCCCGCCAGCGCGTGGAGATCCTCAAGGTCCTCTACCGCGGCGCCACCACCCTCATCCTCGACGAGCCGACCGCCGTGCTCGTGCCGCAGGAAGTGGACGCGCTCTTCGCCAACCTGCGCGAACTGCGCTCCGAGGGCCTGTCGGTCATCTTCATCTCCCACAAGCTCGGCGAGGTGCTCTCCGTCGCCGACGAGATCACCGTCATCCGCCGCGGCACCACCGTCGGCACCGCCGTCCCCTCCGAGACGACGCCCCGTCAGCTCGCCGAGATGATGGTCGGCAGCGAGCTGCCCACGCCCGAGACGGCCGAGTCCACGGTCACCGACCGCCCGGTCATCGGCGTCGACAAGCTGCGCCTCGCCGCCCCCGGTGGCAAGGCCCTCCTGGACGACATCAGCTTCACCATCCACGCGGGTGAGGTCCTCGGCATCGCCGGTGTCGAGGGCAACGGCCAGACAGAACTGGTCGACGCCCTCATCGGCCTGCGGTCCGCCGACAGCGGCACCATCCGGCTCGCCGACGAGGAGATCACCGCCTGGCCCACCCGCAGGCGCCGCGAGCAGGGCATCGGCTACATCCCCGAGGACCGGCACCGCCACGGGCTCCTCCTGGAGGCACCCCTCTGGGAGAACCGGATCCTCGGCCACGTCACCGAGAAGCCCCTCGCCAAGGGCGTCTGGCTGGACCCGAAGGCGGCCCAGGAGGACACCCGCCGGATCGTCACGGAGTACGACGTCCGCACCCCCGGTATCGACGTCACCGCCGCCTCCCTGTCCGGCGGCAACCAGCAGAAGCTGATCGTCGGCCGCGAGATGAGCCACAAGCCGCGCTTCCTCATCGCCGCGCACCCCACCCGGGGCGTGGACGTCGGCGCCCAGGCCGCCATCTGGGACCACATCCGCGAGGCGCGCCGCGAGGGCCTGGCCGTGCTGCTGATCTCCGCCGACCTGGACGAGCTGATCGGCCTGTCCGACACGCTGCGCGTGATCTACAACGGCAAGCTGGTCGCGGACGCCGACCCGGCCACCATCACCCCCGAGGAGCTCGGCTCGGCCATGACCGGTGCCGCCACCGGGCACCTCGCGCACGACGACACCCCCGAGATCTCGAAGGCCGACGCCCCCGAGTCTCCGGAAGACGAGGCCCGCTGATGAAGAAGTTCGACAAGGAGCGCCTGCTCCTCGCGGTGGCCGGACCGGTCATCGCGCTGGCCGTGGCCTTCGTCCTGAGTGCGATCGTGCTGCTCGCCTCGGGCAAGAGCCCCTTCGAGCCGTTCGCCCTGATGTTCGAGCAGCTGGGCTTCTCCGACATCCAGGTCCTGATCATCAACCAGGCCTCGATGTACTACATCGCGGCCCTCGCGGTGGCCATCGGCTTCCGGATGAACCTGTTCAACATCGGCGTCGACGGCCAGTACCAGCTCGGCGCCATGATGGCCGCCGTCGTCGGCGCCCATGTGAACCTGCCGGCCGTCCTGCAGGTCCCGCTGCTGCTCCTGACCGCCGTCCTCACCGGCGCCTTCTGGTCCGGCATCGCCGGCGTCCTCAAGGTCACCCGCGGCGTCAGCGAGGTGGTCGCCACGATCATGCTCAACGCGATCGCCACCTCCGTGATCGCCTACATGTGGCTCCCGAGCGTCTTCGGCGTCAAGGCCGGCAACAACAACACCACCGGCGAGATGTCCGAGTCCGGCTGGATCCCCGGGATCAGCCTGGGCGACGCCGGTGAGATCTACGGCCTGGTGCTGCTCGCCGTCCTGCTCGGCATCGGCTACTGGATCGTCCTCAACCGCACCCGCTTCGGCTTCGACCTGCGTGCCTCCGGCGCCTCGACGACCGCCGCCGCGGCCAGTGGTGTGGACCCCAAGCGCATGGTGCTGACCGCCATGCTCATCTCCGGCGGCATCGCGGGCCTGGCCGGCCTGCCGATCCTGCTCGGCGACAGCCACACCTACGACCTCAACTTCCCCACCGGTATCGGCTTCCTCGGCATCGGCATCGCCCTGCTCGGCCGCAACAGCCCGGTCGGCATCGCCTTCGCCGCCCTGCTGTGGGCCTGGCTCGACAAGGCCTCGCCCGAACTGGACTTCCACGGCTACGACAAGGAGATCGCGGTCATCATGCAGGGCCTGATCGTCCTCTCGGTCGTCGTCTCCTACGAGGCCGTCCGCGAATGGGGTCTGCGCCGCCAGCAGCGTCGCGTCGGCGCCGAACTCGCCGCCGGACACGTCCTCGGCGCTCAGAACACGAAGGAGGTGGCTGGCCGATGACCACCGCGACCGACGTCAACCAGCCCACGCTGCAGCCCGCGGCGCCGACCGGCCGCCGCCTGTCGTGGCCCGTCCTGCTGCTCGTCATCGCCGGAGGCCTGGCGCTCACCTCGATCGTCCGCATCGTCACGGGCGCCGACGGCATCACCAACGTCAGCCAGATGTCCACCGCGCTCCAGCTCGCCGTGCCGATCGGCCTCGCCGGTCTCGGCGGTCTGTGGGCCGAGCGCGCGGGCGTGGTCAACATCGGCCTCGAGGGCATGATGATCCTCGGCACCTGGTTCGGCGCCTGGGCCGGCTTCCAGTGGGGCCCGTGGACCGGTGTGCTGGTCGGCATCCTCGGCGGCGCGATCGGCGGTCTGCTGCACGCCCTCGTGACCGTCACCTTCAACGTCAACCACATCGTCTCCGGTGTGGCCATCAACATCCTCGCCCTCGGCGCGACCCGCTACCTCGCACCCCTCGCCTTCGAGGGCCACACGGGCGGCTCCGCCAAGCAGTCCCCGGCGGTGGAATCCCTCGGCAACTTCACCGTGCCCGGCCTGTCCGACGGCCTCAGGGAACTCAACGACAAGGGCTGGTTCCTGATCTCGGACATCTCCGGCCTGCTCGGCGGCCTGGTCACCAACGTGTCCTGGCTGACCCTGATCGCCATCGCGCTGATCCCCGGCACGTGGTGGATCCTGTGGCGCACCGCGTTCGGCCTGCGGCTGCGCTCCTGCGGTGAGAACCCCGTCGCCGCCGAGTCCCTCGGCGTCAACGTCTACAAGTACAAGTACATCGCGGTCGTCATCTCCGGCGGTCTGGCCGGCCTCGGCGGTGCCTTCCTGTCCATCGTCGCCAACCCCTTCTACCTGGAGGGCCAGGTCAGCGGACGCGGCTTCATCGGCCTCGCGGCGATGATCTTCGGCAACTGGATGCCGGGCGGCCTCGCCCTCGGCGCGGGCCTGTTCGGCTACACCGACAGCCTCAACCTGCGCGGCGGCTCCGCCAACGTGCACGCCCTGCTGCTGCTCGGCGCGCTGCTGCTGATCATCGGGGCGATCTTCCTGGTGGTCCGCAAGAGGTACGCCCCGTCGATGATCACCGCGGTCGTCGCCGCCCTGGTGTTCGCCTGGTACGCGACCACCGACGAGGTCCCGAACCAGGTCGTCTCCGCCACGCCGTACGTCATCACCCTGGTGGTCCTCGCCATGTCCGCCCAGCGGCTGCGCATGCCGAAGGCGGACGGGCTGCCGTACCGGAAGGGGCAGGGCAAGTGACCGGCGCCGGCCCGGACGTCGACTGGGAGAAGCTGCGCGCGGTGGCGCGGGACGCCATGTCCCGGGCGTACGCCCCGTACTCAGGCTTCCCGGTCGGCGTGGCGGCCCTGGTCGACGACGGCCGGATCATCTCCGGCTGCAACGTCGAGAACGCCTCGTACGGACTCGGCCTGTGCGCCGAGTGCGGTCTGGTGTCCGAACTGCACAACACCGGCGGCGGCCGGCTGACGCACTTCACCTGCGTCGACCGGCACGGCGACACCCTCGTCCCGTGCGGCCGCTGCCGTCAGCTGCTCCACGAGTTCGGCGGCCCGGACCTCCTGCTGGAGACCCCCGAGGGGATCCTGCCGCTGTCCCGGATGCTGCCCCAGGCCTTCGGCCCGGAGCACCTCAGCAAGTAACCTCCGTGCGGCCCCTCTGAGTTGCTCACGCGACCGGCTCAGAGGGGCCGTACGGCTTCTGGAAACCTCGGAAGGAAGCCAAGCCATGGCCATGGACGTCATCTCCGTCATCCGCACCAAGCGGGACCGCGGTGAGCTCAGCGACGCGCAGATCGACTGGGTCATCGACGCGTACACCCGCGGGGAGGTCGCCGACGAGCAGATGTCCGCTCTCGCCATGGCGATCCTGCTGAACGGCATGAACCGCCGCGAGATCGCCCGCTGGACGGCCGCGATGATCGCCTCGGGCGAGCGCATGGACTTCTCGTCCCTGTCCCGTCCGACCGCCGACAAGCACTCCACGGGCGGCGTCGGCGACAAGATCACACTGCCTCTGGCCCCCCTGGTCGCCGCCTGCGGCGCGGCCGTCCCGCAGCTGTCGGGCCGCGGCCTCGGCCACACCGGCGGCACCCTCGACAAGCTGGAGTCGATCCCCGGCTGGCGTGCGCTGCTGTCCAACGAGGAGATGCTGAACGTCCTCGACACCACCGGCGCGGTGATCTGCGCCGCCGGTGACGGCCTGGCCCCCGCCGACAAGAAGCTCTACGCGCTGCGGGACGTCACCGGCACGGTCGAGGCGATCCCGCTGATCGCGTCCTCGATCATGTCCAAGAAGATCGCCGAGGGCACGGGCTCGCTGGTCCTGGACGTCAAGGTCGGCACCGGCGCCTTCATGAAGACCATCGAGGACGCCCGCGAACTGGCCTCCACGATGGTCGGTCTGGGCACGGACCACGGCGTGAGGACGGTCGCGCTCCTCACCGACATGTCCACCCCGCTCGGGCTCACCGCCGGCAACGCGCTGGAGGTCCGTGAGTCGGTCGAGGTCCTGGCGGGCGGCGGCCCCGCGGACGTCGTCGAGCTGACGATCGCGCTCGCCCGAGAGATGCTCGACGCGGCCGGCATCAAGGACGCCGACCCGGCGAAGGCCCTGGCCGACGGCTCGGCGATGGACGTCTGGCGCCGCATGATCGCCGCCCAGGGCGGCGACCCGGACGCGGCCCTGCCGGTCGCCCGCGAGCAGCACGTGATCAAGGCCCCGTCCTCCGGCGTCCTGAGCCGCCTCGACGCCTACGACATCGGCGTCGCCGCCTGGCGTCTCGGCGCGGGCCGGGCCCGCAAGGAGGACCCGGTGCAGGCGGGCGCGGGCGTCGAACTGCACGCCAAGCCCGGCGACCGGGTCACCGAGGGCCAGCCCCTCCTGACCCTCCACACCGACACCCCCGAGCGCTTCGAGTATGCCCTGACGTCGATCGAGGGCTCCTACGACATCGCGGCCGAGGGCACGGACGTCACGGCGTCGCCGGTGGTGCTGGAACGTATCGCCTGAGCTGGGGTTTCCCCTTACGGGTGAACGGGATCGGTGGACCGCCGCCGGTCCCGTTCGGCATGCTGGGATCGGTGACGCACCGATTGGAGACCCGCCATGAGCGCACTCACCGTGAGCCAGGACCCCGAGCAGAGCTGGGACGACCTCGTCCGGTTCTGGGAGGAGATGGATTGGCCCGAGGGCAGCAAGGTGGAGATCATCGAGGGGATCATCACCGTGTCACCTGCTCCGGCGTACCGCCACAACCTGATCGCGGAACGCATCCAGCGTCGCCTCTACTCCGTGATCCCCGAGGATTGGGGGATCTTCCAGACGCTGGCCATCGCCGTGCCCTCACGTCTGGGCATGCTTATCCCGGACCTCGTGGTGGCTCCGAGGCGGGAGGACACGGAGACGGACACCCACATCCCGGCCGCCCTCGCCGAACTCGTAGTCGAGGTCACGTCCAAGTCCAACGCTCGCCACGACCGGGTCAGCAAGCCGGCCGCCTACGCCACTGCCGGTATTCCGCTCTACCTCCTCGTGGACCGCTGGGCTGCCGACGGTCCCACCGTGACGCTCTACGGCGAGCCCAAGGGCGATGTCTACCGCCCCCTGGGCACCGCGAAGTTCGGCGAGTCGATCAAGCTGCCGGCTCCCTTCGACCTTGTCATCGACACCGGCGAGTTTCCGGAAGGCTGAGTCACCCCAGCACCGCCGCCACGACCACCAGCACCGGAATCGCCAGCACCGTCGACAGCAGGATGGCCTCCCTCGCCAGCACCTCGCCCACCCGGTAGCTGCTCGCGTAGGTGAACAGGTTCTGGGCGGCCGGCAGGGCCGACGTCACCACCACGTCGAGCAGGGATGCCCCGGTCAGGCCGAAGAGGGCCGCCGCGAAGGCCCAGGCGGCCAGGGGCTGCACCACCGACTTGAGAGCCACCGCGAGGAGCACCGGGGCCCGTTCCGCGCCGCGCAGCGGAAGCGTGCTGCCGCGCAGGGAGATGCCGAAGGCCAGCAGGACCGCCGGGACCGACATGTTGCCGATCAGGGTGAGGGGGTCCAGCAGAGGGCCCGGCACCCTGAGGCCCGACGCCGAAACCGCCACCCCGCCCAGGGAACCCAGCGCTATCGGATTGCGCAGCGGCGTGAGCAGCCGCTGCCACAGCGGCCGTTTCTCCCCACCGCTCGCCAGGTCCAGGACCGTCAGCGCCACCGGCGTCACCCCGACCAGCTGGAACAGCAGCACCGGCGCGACCAGCGACGCGTCGCCCAGCACGTACACGGCGATCGGGATGCCCAGGTTCCCGGAGTTGACGTAACTGGAGCACAGCGCGCCGATCGTCGTCCGGCCCACACCCCAGCCCCGCGCCGCCCCCACCGCCACGAAGACGCCCGCCGCCGCTGCCGTGCTCATCGCCGTCACCAGCAGCCGGTCGGAGAAGATCACCGACAGGTCGGCCTGCGCCAGCGTCGTGAAGAGCAGCGCCGGGGACGCCACGTGGAAGGCGAGCTTGGTGAGGACCTCGCGGCCGCCGTCGCCCAGATAGCCCCGGCGGCCGATCACATAGCCGACGCCGATGACGACGGCGATGACCGCGAACCCGCTCAGCACCCCCCGCACGGCACCTCCCCGCAGGCGAGGAGGGCATGGAGCAGCGCGGCAGGGGCAGATGGTTGGGGCATACAGCCAACCCTCCGGGGAAGGCAGTGCCCGGGTCAATGTGATCCTTACGGCGCCGGCAGGCCGCACGGCGGCCCGGCAGGACGGACGGTCGCGATGAGTTACAGCCGCCCGCCCGGTCTACCGATCGTGGACGCCATGACACCGCCCGTGCTCGTACTGCCCGGCCCTGTCACCCGGGACGAGGTGAGAGGGCTCAGCGACGATGTGCGGGCACTGCTGCACGGCAGCGGTGCCCGGGTCGTGGTGTGCGATGTCGGGGGCCTGGGGCCGCCGGGCCTCACCGCCGTCGACGTCCTGGCGAGGCTCCAGCTGGCCGCCCGCCGCGCCGGGGGCCGGATCCGGCTGCGCGACCCCGACCCGGCCCTAAGCGCCCTGCTCGACCTGGTCGGACTCCGCTTCGAGGTGGAGGGGGAGATCGAACAGCGGGAACCAGCGCTGGGTGTCGAGGAAGCAGTGGAACCCGGTGATCCGGCCGTCTGAGATCTCCAGCACCTGGACCGCCCACGGCACGAAGCCGCCCTTGTCGGGGTCCGGCTTGTACTGCGCGAACCCCGGCAGGCCGTTGACCTGCACGGGCACCAGCCGGGAACCCGCGCAGGGAGCGCCGAGCGTGGTCATGAAGCCGGTGATGTCCCGCGTGCCGGTGAGCCACAGGTCGAACGGCGGCATCGTCATGACCGCGTCCTCGTGCAGCAGGGCCGTCAGCGCCGTCATGTCGTAGCCCTCGAAGGCCGCCACATAGCGGTCCAGCAGCTTCTTCTGGTCCTCGTCCAGCGGGTCGGAGACGGCCGCGTCGGCGCCGGGCTCCTGGCGGTCGGCCAGGGTGGCGCGGGCCCGCTGCAGTGCGCTGTTCACCGACGCCACCGAGGTGTCCAGCAGCTCGGCGACCTCACTGGCCTTCCAGGCCAGCACCTCGCGCAGGATCAGCACGGCCCGCTGCTTGGCCGGCAGCTGCTGCAGGGCGGCCATGAAGGCGAGCCGCACGGACTCCTTGGCGATCGCCGCCTCCGCCGGGTCGCCGGTCGTGGGCAGCACGCGGGCGTCCGGCATGGGCTCCAGCCAGGTGTTGTCCGGGCGGGGGGAGAGGGCGGCCTGGGCGAGCGGGGTGGAGTCGGTCAGGTCCATGGGCCGGGCCCGCTTGTTGCCCGCGGTCAGCATGTCCAGGCACACGTTGGTCGCGATCCGGTAGAGCCAGGAGCGCAGGCTGGAGCGGCCCTCGAACTTGTCGTAGCTGCGCCAGGCGCGGACCATCGTGTCCTGCACCGCGTCCTCGGCCTCGAAGGACGAGCCGAGCATCCGGTAGCAGTACCCCGTCAGCTCCGTCCGGTGTGCCTCCAGCCTGGTGTCCAGGTCCGTCGGTGCCGCCGTGCCGTTCGCCATCTCCACCCACCCCTGTGGACGTTCTGTTCGCGCGCCGTTGCGCTCCAGCACTTCGGAAGCTACCGCAGCCCACTGACAACGGCCCCCCGAGCGCACAAAAGCGCAGGTGGAAGCAGGTGATCCAGACCGGCTGCGACGGGCCGGCCGGCCTTCACGCGAGCTCCTTGACCGACATCAGCAGATGCCGGTGCGCACCGGCCTCCGTGACCGTGCCCGTCTCCCCGTCGTCCGGGTCGTCCGGGTCGTTCGGCACGGCGTGCAGCAGCGCCCGCTGCCCCGCGCCCAGCAGCTCCAGCCGGATCCGCGGCTCCTCGAAGGACGTCAGCGCGTCCAGCAGGTAGGCCGGGTTGAACGCCACCGGCACCTCGTCGGCGCCGCTCAGCGTGGCGGGCAGCCGCTGGGCCGCCACGTCGTCCCCGAAGCCGGCGCACAGTCGTACGGAGCCGTCGGCCGAGAAGTCCAGCCGTACCGACTGTTCGCCTCCGCCACCACCGCGACCCGGCGCACCGCCTCCGCGAGCCCCTCGCGTTCCACCTCGGCGACCGCCGCCCCCGTCATGTCGAACAGCGACGTGTACGCGGGCAGCCGCCCGTCCAGCAGGCGCAGCGCCGCCCGCCCTCGAAGCCGACCAGCCCGCCACCCCCGCCGGGCTCCCACCCGATCCGCATGTCCCCGCACCGCCCCAGCGACCGCGCCACGTCCAGCAGCCGCCGTGCCGGCAGCAGGGCCTGCACGACCCCGTCAGCGCCGGCGGCCTCCGGCTTCCACTCCAGCCGGCGCACCGCGTACCGGTAGCGGTCCGAGGCGGCCAGGGTCATCTCCCCGCCGTCGAGACGCAGTTGGACGCCCGTCAGCAGCGGCAGGGTGTCGTCGCGTCCGGCGGCGACCGCGACCTGGGCGACGGCGCTCGCGAACGCGGCGGCGTCCACGGTGCCGTAGGGCGCGGGCGGCGCGGGCAGGGACGGGTACTCGGCGAGCGGCAGCGTCGACAGCCCGAAGCGCGTGCCGTCCGCCTCCACCGTGAACCGCGAGGCCTCCAGGGCGCAGTTCACCGGCCCGTCCGGCAACACCCGGCAGACGTCCAGCAGCCGGCGCCCCGGGACCAGCACCCGCCCGGGCCCGGCCGCCTCCGCGTCGGCCTCCACCCGGACCGCCGCCTCGAAGTCGAACCCCGTCACGGCCAGCCGCCCCGCGTCCGCCTCCAGCAGCAGCCCGCCCAGCACCGGCACCGGTGTCCGCCCGGGCAGCGCGCGGGCCGCCCGGCCCACGGCGTCGGCGAACTCCGCACGGTCGATCCGGAACTCCATGAAAAATCCCCCTGCTCGGTCCGGTGGTCAGCCGACGCGGACGGTATCCGCACCCACTGACAACCGGCCCCGGGCAGGGGGACCGACGTCGGAGCTCAGGCAGCCGTGGCCAGGTGGCGGCGCTGCAGCCGGGCCGCCCGGGTCCCGAAGACGGTGATCGTCACGACGCCCAGGACCGCCAGCAGTCCGACTCCGACCGTCCCGGCCCAGCCGCCGGCGTGGAAGGCGATCGCGCCGACCGTGCTGCCCGCGCTGGAGCCGATGTAGTACGCGGACTGGTACAGCGCCGAGGCCTGGGCGCGGCCGTGCGTGGCCGTCTTGCTGACCGCCGAGGAGGCGACCGCGTGGCCCGCGAAGAAGCCCGCCGTGATCAGGACGAGGCCCAGCAGGACCAGCGGGAGGGTGCCCGCCAGGGACAGCAGCAGGCCCGCCGCCGTCGTACCGCCCGCCGCGTACAGCGCGCCGCGGCGGCCCAGCCGGCCGACCAGCCGGCCCGCGGTCGACGCCGACACCGTGCCGACCAGGTACACCAGGAAGATGGAGCCGATGATGCCCTGCGGCAGCGAGAACGGGGCCTCGGTCAGCCGGTAGCCGATGACCGTGTACACGCCGCCGAACACCGTCATGAACAGCGCGCCGATCGCGTACAGCCGGCACAGCAGCGGGTTGGACAGGTGGTCACGCACGGTCCGGGCCAGGACGCGCGGCCGCAGCGAACCGGTCTTGAAGTGCCGCGGGGCGGGGAGCAGCAGCCGGAAGGCCACCGCGCACGCCACCGCGATCACACCGATGACTCCGACGGCGGCCCGCCAGCCCCACTCCTGCGCGACCCAGCCGGTGATGACCCGGCCGCTCATCCCGCCGACGCTGTTGCCGGCGACGAACAGGCCGATGGCGGTGACCAGAGCCTTGGGGGTGACCTCCTCCGCGAGGTACGCGGTCGCCGACGCCGGCAGCCCGGCCAGGGCGGCGCCCTGCAGGGCCCGCAGCGCGATCAGCACCCCGAGGGAGGGGGCGAACGGCACCAGCAGCCCGAGCGTGACGGCCACGGCCAGCGACGCGGTCATGACCGCCCGGCGTCCGAAGCGCTCCGACAGGGCGCTCATCGGCAGCACGAACAGCGCCAGCCCGCCCGTCGCGGCGGCCACCGTCCAGCTCGCGTCGCTCGCCGCCACCCCGAACTCGCCGGAGATCAGCGGGAGCAGCGCCTGGGTGGAGTACAGCAGCGCGAAGGTCGCGACACCCGCGAGGAAGAGGGCGAAGCTCATCCGGCGGTAGCCGGGGCCACCCGGGGAGACGCGTGAGTCGACGGCAGGGACAGAGGCATCGGCGCCCACGACGGTGGACGCCCCGGTACTGGCGGGAGACATGCCTCGAACCTACGGAGGCCCGCACTCATCCGTCCAATGCATGGAACGGTCATAATCGTTCCCATGGTGCATCAACCAAGCTCACAGGGCCGCCTGTCACCAAGCAGTGACACAGAAGACAGGGCAGAGATGTCGAAGGCGCTGGCGCCGCGCCTCGCGTACTTCGCGGGCGTCGCCCGCACCGAGCACGTCACCCGCGCCGCCCGGGAGATGAACGTCCCCCAGTCGACCCTCTCGCGCTCCATGGCCCGCCTGGAGCAGGACCTGGGCGTCGACCTGTTCGCCCGGCACGGCCGCACCGTCTCCCTCACCCCGGCCGGCCGCACCTTCCTCGCCTCCGTGGAGCGCGCCCTGGCCGAGGTCGAGCGCGCCGCCGAGGAGGTGCGCGCCGACGCCGACCCGACCACCGGCAAGGTCGCCTTCGGTTTCCTGCACACCATGGGTGCCGAGACCGTCCCGGGCCTCCTGCACGCCTTCCGCGCCGACCACCCGCGCGTCCGCTTCAGCCTCGTCCAGAACTACGGCGAGGCCATGCTGGAACGCCTCCGCGCCGGCGAGCTCGACCTGTGTCTGACGTCCCCGGTGCCCGACGCCCCCGACCTGGTGGCCCGTCGCCTGGACGAGCAGAAGCTGCGCCTGGTCGTCCCCGCCGACCACTCCCTCGCCGGGCGCCGCCGCATCCGCCTCGCCGAGGCGTCCGACGAAACGTTCGTCACCCTGGAACCGGGCTACGGCCTGCGCCGCATCACCGACGACCTCTGCAAGGAGGCCGGCTTCAAGCCCCGCATCGCCTTCGAGGGCGAGGAGGCGGAAACCCTGAGGGGTTTGGTGGCGGCGGGCCTCGGAGTCGCCCTCCTGCCCCCACCGGCCGTCCCCCGACCGGGCGTGGTGGAACTGACGGTCACCGCCCCACGTGCCGTCCGGGAGATCGGAGTCGCCTGGCTCGAAGGCCACCCGGACACACCCCCGGTGGCGGCCTTCAAGAGGTTCCTGCTCTCAAGAAGGGGCAGCTTGTTGCCCACCTGAACGGCAGCGGACCTCAGGGGCGCGGGGAACTGCGCGACAAGCCACGCACAACCCGCACTCCGAAGACACGCTCAACCCCTACGGCGCTATCGTCTCCGCCCAAAGCCGGAGGCCAACGGCATCCGCAACCCCAACGGCGGCGGCGCTGCGAACGCGTCCCGCACGGGCCGCGACACCGCCTTCCCGAACAACGCCCCCATCACGAAGTCCTCGGCCAGAGCCAGCACTTCGTCCCGGTACTGGTGCAACCCGTGGCCGTCCGCGTGCACTTCGAACCGGCACACGTCCCGGTTCGCCTTCTTCGCCCGTGCCGCCAGCCGGAAGGACAACTCGGGATCCGTCCGCCCGTCGTTCGTGCCGTGCACGATCAGCACCTGGCGCCCGACCAGCTGCTTCACCGGTTCGGGTGGCGTGGCGACGCCCTCCTCCGGCAGCCAAGGGGCGAGCGCCAGCACGGAGTTGACGGCCTCGTGGCCCCCCGCCCGCAGTCCGGCCCGGCCGCCCATCCCGAGACCGACGAGGCAGACCGGGACGTCCCCGTACCGCCGGACGGCCTCGTCGGCCGCCCAGGTCGCGTCCCGCGCGAGATTGGCCTCGTCGCCGTTCCAGCCGCGGCAGCGGTAGTGCACGACGTGCGCGGCGAGACCCTGGTCCCGGCCCGCGCGGGTCAGGCGGCGCCCGACGGCCCGCACGGAAGCGGCCGCCAGCAGAGGCGAGGGTCTGCGGCCGGAGACCTCGTCGCCGCCGGGGAGCAGCAGCACCACGCCGCTCACCGCCGTCGGTTCCGGACCGAGTGCCCTGCCCAGCCGGGCCCTGCGAACCGGCGTCGCTTGGTGTGCCATGGCAGAACAGTGTCAGAAGCGCGGCTGTCCCCGACCCGTCCTCGGGGTCACCGTTACGTATCGACGAAAACGTCAAGCGTCCGGGAACGCGCCGTCTACGCGCGTAGGCGTTACAGTGCGGAAATGACGAGCCAGACCATTGCGAACACCCCGACACCGGACCAGATCCGCCGGGCACCCAAGGTTCTGCTGCACGACCACCTCGACGGCGGTCTGCGCCCCGGCACGATCGTCGAACTCGCCCGCGCCTGCGGCTATACCCAGCTCCCCGACACCGATCCCGAGAAACTCGGCCTCTGGTTCCGTGAGGCCGCCGACTCCGGTTCCCTGGAGAGGTATCTGGAGACGTTCTCGCACACCGTCGGCGTCATGCAGACCCGTGACGCCCTGGTCCGGGTCGCCGCCGAATGCGCCGAGGACCTCGCCGCGGACGGCGTCGTCTACGCCGAGGTGCGCTACGCCCCCGAGCAGCACCTGGAGGGCGGCCTCGGTCTCGAAGAGGTCGTGGAGGCCGTCAACGAGGGCTTCCGGGAAGGGGAGCGGCGCGCCCGGGAGAACGGTCAGCGCATCCGTGTGGGCGCGCTGCTCACCGCCATGCGGCACGCGGCCCGTGCCCTGGAGATCGCGGAACTCGCCAACCGCCACCGCGATCTGGGAGTCGTCGGCTTCGATATCGCCGGTGCCGAGGCCGGCTACCCGCCCACCCGGCACCTGGACGCCTTCGAGTACCTCAAGCGCGAGAACAACCACTTCACCATCCACGCCGGCGAGGCCTTCGGCCTGCCCTCCATCTGGCAGGCCCTCCAGTGGTGCGGCGCCGACCGGCTCGGCCACGGCGTGCGGATCATCGACGACATCCAGGTCCACGAGGACGGCCGGGTCGAACTCGGGAGGCTCGCCTCCTACGTCCGGGACAAGCGCATCCCGCTGGAGCTGTGCCCGAGCTCCAACCTCCAGACCGGGGCCGCGTCCTCGTACGCCGAGCACCCCATCGGTCTGCTGCGCCGGCTGCACTTCCGGGCCACGGTCAACACGGACAACCGCCTGATGTCCCACACCAGCATGAGCCGGGAATTCGAGCACCTTGTCGAGGCGTTCGGTTACACGCTCGACGACATGCAATGGTTCTCCGTCAATGCGATGAAATCATCTTTCATTCCTTTCGATGAACGGCTGGCCATGATCAATGACGTGATCAAGCCCGGATATGCCGAGCTGAAATCCGAATGGCTGTTCCGCCAGACCGCTTCCACCAGCGGTTCTGATGCTTCGTAGGGCAGATTGAGGGATGTTCGGCGCACGGCGAATGCGGGCGGTGTTCACCATCCGTCCGCATTTCGATGTTTGCGGCGGGCGGGGCCGCGTGATTACGGTCGCTGAACCGCTCACACCCGTCATCCCATTACGAGGACGCATTTTCATGAAGCAGTCTGCTGCCAGGACTCTCGGTGTCGCCGCTCTCGGCGCCGCCTTCGCCGCCGCCGGTGCGGGTGCCGCCAACGCCGCCCCGACCCTCCCGGACCCTGCCCGGACGCTGGAGAGTGTCACCGCGGCAGCCCCGGCGGAGCAGCTCTCCCAGACGCTGCCGGCCGGTGCGGGTGAGGCGCTGGGGCAGGGGCAGACCCTGGCCGGCACCGGTCTCGCCGCCGCCCAGCCGGTCGCCGGGCAGCTGCTCGCCCAGGGCCCGACCGGCCCGGCCGCCAAGCTGCTCGGCGGGCTCCCGACGAAGGGTCTGCCGGTGAAGGGCGTGCCGGCCGTCTGACCCTCCCGTCGACGGCGGACACACGCGCCGATGGGGCGCACCCACACGGGGTGCGCCCCATCGGCGTTCTCACCTACGGGCGTTACCAGGCCGTTTGGGCCTTGCCGTGCGTCTTGTCCTCCGCGGGCAGCAGAATCCACAGCGCGATGTACAGCAGGAACTGCGGGCCGGGCAGCAGGCACGAGATCAGGAAGATCACCCGCATCGTCGTCGCGGAGGTGCCGAAGCGCCGTGCCAGTGCGGCGCACACTCCGCCGATCATGCGGCCGTGGGTGGGGCGGGCGAGGCGGGACATGTGCGACTCCTTCAGCGTCGGTGCGTGAGGCCTCTCGTCCGAGTGCCCCATCTGCCCTCCACGCTACGGAGACGAAGGGGGCAAAGCGTCGCTCCACGGGGCGATCCCGACCCTGGGAATCGTCGGGGTCCGACCCTGAGCCGGCTCCTCCGCGGGGAGGGGCGTGCGCAGCAGCCGGCCGGTGGTGCGGCGGCGCAGCCAGGAGCGGCCCGCCGGGACCAGCGCGAGATGCGCGAGGGCCACGCCCACGGTGTTCAGGAACAGCGAGTCGACGTCGACGACCTGACCGGGCACGCCCGTCTGCAGCAGTTCGATGGACCAGGAGAGCAGTGCCCCGGCCGCGACGGTGCGCAGCAGGGACGCCAGCGGCGAGACGATCAGCCTGCCGCCCGCCAGCGGCAGCAGGACACCCAGCGGGGCGAGCAGGGCCAGCCCCTCCCCGATCCGGCGGGCCGCCTCGGGCCAGCCCAGGGCCAGATCGGCCCGGATACCGGCGAACGGCCGGAGATTGGCGGGCATCACCCAGGGCACGTCCAGCGGCCGCAGCGTGAGCCAGGCGACGAACGCCAGGTGTGCGACGAGGAGGACACCTCCTGTCACACGGATGCGGAACGCGGCGCTGCCGCCGATGGAGCCTTGACGCTGCACGACCCCCAAGACGCCGTCTCCGGCGCCTTCGGTTCCGGGATGGGCCCCGTCGGCCCTGTGAGGCATACGCCACAGCCCGGGCGGATCACTCCCCGGCCGCGTCCTTCGACGGCGGCTCCGTGCTGCCCGGCCGGGCCTGCACCTCGTCGGTGCACTCGTAGCGGCGCGGGCTCTCGGCGCCGGGACCGCCCAGGACCACCGAGCCGTCGCCCTCGGCCGCGGCCGAGTCGGAGAAGGTGCACACGATCTGCGCGAGGGCGTACGAGGTGAGGCCGGCCGGTGCCGTGCTCAGCCGCAGCGTGTCCTCCGGGTCGCCGGGGCGCGGCCGGCCGACCGTGATGCCGCCGCGGACGTCCGTGCCGTAGCCGGCTTCCTTCTCGGCGGTCGACGGCGGTGTGGCGAGCTGGTCCAGCAGGCCCTGCGCGACGAGCATGCGCCGCTCGGAGTCGGCCGCGCCGTCCGGGACCCGCACGGCCCGGTCGACGGTCACCAGCGAGGATCCGCACAGCAGGAACACCTGCACCGGCAGCCCCCGGGCCGCCTGGGTGGAGACGTCCGACTCGGAGAGGGAGCACTGCACCCGCGAGGGCGCGGGCCCGAAGTTCGTCGGCACCTCCGTGGCCCGGATCCCGCAGCCGGCCAGCAGCACGGCGAGCGCCGGAACGGCGAGCAGCCGGGACACGGCCGCCAGACGCGCGGTCATCATGCGTCCCCCTTCGATTCCTCGCCCAGCGGCCGGTCGGTGCCGCTCTCCTGCCCCGGCTCGTCCTCGGCGGGCTGCTCCTCCGCGGGGGACGTGCCGCGCGGCAGCCGCAGGGTGAACACCGCGCCCGAGTCGGGCGAGTTGGCCGCGGTGATCTCACCGCCGTGGATGTGGGCGTTCTCCAGCGCGATGGACAGCCCGAGGCCACTTCCCTCGGAGCGCGGCCGGGAGGCGCTGGCCTTGTAGAAGCGGTCGAAGACGTGCGGCAGGACGTCCTCCGGGATGCCGGGCCCGTGGTCCCGCACCTCGATGACGATCGAGTCGTCCGCCTCCCGCACGGACACCCGCACCGGGGAACCGCCGTGCTTGAGCGCGTTGCCGATGAGGTTGGCCAGGATGACGTCCAGGCGGCGCGGATCCAGCCGGGCGTGCAGACCGCGCTCGGCGTCCAGCTCGACCGCGTCCAGCCAGGCCCGGGCGTCGATGCAGGCGGTGATCTGGTCGGCGAGGTCCACGTCGTCCAGGACCAGCCGGGCGGTGCCCGCGTCGAAGCGGGTGACCTCCATCAGATTCTCGACCAGGTCGTTCAGCCGCCGTGTCTCGCTGACCACCAGCCGGACGGCCGGCTCGATCATCGGGTCCATGCTGCCGGTCTCCGCCTCCAGCTCCTCCTCCAGGATCTCCGTCACGGCGGTGATCGCGGTGAGGGGCGTGCGGAGCTCATGGCTCATGTCCGCGACGAACCGCCGGGACGCCTCGTCGCGCGCGGCCATGTCGGCGACCCGCTTCTCCAGCGCCTCTGCCGCGTAGTTGAACGTCCGTGACAGATCGGCCAGTTCATCGGTCCCGGAGACCCGCAGCCGGGTGTCCAGCTTGCCCTCGCCGAGCCGCCGCGCGGCCGTCCCGAGCCGCTGCACCGGCTTCAGCACGGTCGTCGCCGCGGCCTGCGCCAGCAGCGCCGAGCCGATCAGCGCGAGCCCCGTGGCGATGCCCAGCGACCAGGCCAGCGAGTTGAGGTCCTTGGCCTCCGGCTCCAGCGACTTGAGCATGTAACCGGTCGGACCGCCGCCGATCACCCGCGTACCGGCCACCAGGTACGGGGTGTCGTGGTCGACTATCCGCTGCCAGTACAGGTGATACGGGTGCTTGTTGGCCCCGTCGACCTTCTGCGTCCTGTTCACCGCCGTGCGCAGCGACTTCGGCACGTCCTGCAGCGAGAAGCCGTTCAGCCCGCCGGAGCTGCCGTAGACGGTCCTGCCCTCGGTGTCACGGCCGACCAGCAGCACGCTGAAGCGCTGGTCGCTGCCCGCCATCTGGCCCGCGGTGTGCTGCAGCTCGTCCTGAGTGGGACGCTCGGGCAGTGCGCCCGCCCGGTTCTGCATCTCCTGCTCGAAGTCGCGCAGCACGGCGTCCTGGGTGCGGGTGAGCACGGCCTCGCGGTTGAGCCAGTACGCGATGGCGGACGCGGACACGGCGGCCGTCAGGGCCACCAGACCGAAGACGACGACCAGCCGCAGCCGCAGGCTCGTGAAGCGCAGCCGCGACAGAACTCCCTTGCGCGCCCCGGTCCAGCCGCGGGCCCCCCCTTGGTGCGCCTGTGTCACTGAGGCGCGTCCAGCCGGTAGCCGACACCCCGGACGGTGCGGATCAGCGTCGGGGACGACGGCACGTCCTCGACCTTGGCACGCAGCCGCTGGACACACGCGTCCACGAGACGCGAGTCGCCCAGGTAGTCGTGCTCCCACACCAGCCGCAGCAGCTGCTGCCGGGACAGCGCCTGGCCGGGCCGCCGGCTCAGCTCCAGCAGCAGCCGCAGCTCGGTCGGCGTGAGCTGGAGGTCCTCGCCGTTCTTCGTCACGGTCATCGCCGAGCGGTCGATGACGAGGCTGCCGAAGCTCGCCGCGTCGTTCGACTCCCGCTCGCCGCGCCGCAGCACGGCCCGGATCCGGGCGTCGAGCACCCGTCCCTGCACCGGTTTGACGACATAGTCGTCGGCGCCGGACTCCAGCCCGACCACCACGTCGATGTCGTCGCTGCGCGCGGTCAGCAGGATGATCGGCAACTGGTCCGTGCGCCGGATGCGCCGGCACACCTCGAACCCGTCGATGCCGGGCAGCATCACGTCCAGCACGATCAGATCCGGCCGCTGCTCACGGAGCAGCTTCAGACCGTCCTCACCGCTGGCAGCGGTCGCCACGCGATGACCCTGGCGCGTCAGTGAGAGCTCCAGGGCCGTCCGGATGGCGTCGTCGTCCTCGATCAGCAACAGGGAAGGCACGCGCTCATTCTGGCCCATGGAGGGGTCGGGGTTCGACCGCTGGGGCCCAGTCGGTCCGGGCCCGTACCGCCGACGCCTGTGGACGGCCCGTGGCCGGCCTGTGGCCGACCCCTGTGACAGGTCTGTGACAGTCGGCGGACACGGCGATGAAAGTGCGGCGGCAAGCTTTTCGGCACAGGCAAGGAAGCCCGCCTGAACAGGCGGGCCGCACATCGGAAGTCCACGACGGGGGGCGCGAGATGAACACGCTGCACGGCATCAGCACCAGCGCAGTTGTCACGCGTCTGCACGACGTGCACCGGGGTTCCGAGAAGTCCGGTGTCGTGAGCACGCGGGGGTGCGCTCACGGTACCGGGCGTCAGCACATCGGGTTCATGACGGTGGTTGACGCGCACACGGGGGAGAACAAGGGGACGGGGGAGGCTCACGGGGGAGCCGCGTACGGGGAGGGCTCGGGGGAGCGCCGCTCGATGGCGGAGGCGGAGTTCACCGCCTACGTCCAGGAGCGCCGCGCCTCCCTGTACGCAACCGCCTACCACCTGACCGGTGACCGCTTCGAGGCCGAGGACCTGCTGCAGAGCGCGCTGTTCTCGACCTACCGGGCGTGGGACCGGATCAGTGACAAGGCGGCGGTCGGCGGATACCTCCGCCGCACCATGACCAACCTGCACATCAGCGCCTGGCGGCGCCGCAAGCTCAACGAATACCCGACCGAGGAACTGCCGGAGACGGCCGGCGACACGGACGCGATGCGCGGCACCGAGCTGCGCGCGGTCCTGTGGCAGGCGCTGGCCCGGCTGCCCGAACTCCAGCGCACCATGCTGGTCCTGCGCTACTACGAGGGCCGCACGGACCCGGAGATCGCGGAGATCCTCGACATCAGTGTCGGCACGGTGAAGTCCAGCATCTGGCGGTCGCTCCGCCGGCTGCGCGAGGACGAGGTCCTCAGCTTCGGCCGTGACGAGGAGGACGCCTTCGGCGAGCTCGTCGCCTGAAGGTCGGGGGGGAGCACCACAAGGGGGCCCACTGGGGGACTGCACGGACGCTGGGGGGCGTCTTCGCAGGAGAGTGGGGACTCGGGGGAGGACAACGGGGGAGTACGGAAGCGGGGCTGGAGGGCCGGGGGGTCCGTCCAGTCCCGCTTTCTTCGTGCCCTGACCGCCTTGATGATCTGTATGGGGTTGCACCTTCCGTAGCGGCATGTGGTCCGGTGGACTTACGTCCCGATGCCTTGGGGAAAGGTCCCTGCTCATGCACTCGTCTTTCATGCCACCCCGTCAGGTCAAGATCGGTGACGCGGCGGCCTTCGTCGGCAGCACGCCACGGGCGATTCGCCATTACCACGAGATCGGCCTCCTCCCCGAGCCTGAGCGGGGCGGCGATGACCGCCGCCGCTACGGGTACGAGGACATGATCCGCTTGCTGTGGATTCGCAAGATGGCAGACGCCGGGATCGCCCTGGACCACATCCGTGACGCCTTCGCCACCGGCACGGCTTCCGCCGGTGCGGACAGCGGAGAAGGGATCGCGGGCATCCTGGAGCGGTTGGAGGAAACCCTCGCCGAGCAGGCGGCGGATTTGCGGCGGCAACGGACCGCCGTGCGGCGGATGCGCACCGAAGGCAGCCGGATTGGCCTGCTCTCCGACTTCGTCGCCGAACGCCTCAAGAGCCTGCCCGAGGGCTCCCTGCGTCAGGCGGACCTGGACAGTCTGCTGGTCACTGAGCGGATCTTCGGCCCGCTCGGCGCTGCCGTCCAGGCCACCCGCTTCGTCGTCCTGGCCACACATCCCACTCTGCGGGCCGATTCCGACCGCATCGATGACGCCGAGGAGGCACTCGATGACAGTGTCGCCGTCGATGACCCACGGGTGGCCCAAGTGGCCGCCGAGCGGCACGCCTTCGAAAGCGCCCTGCAGGCCGTCATCGAGGAGTCCGGCCTGGGCAAGGACGACGATGCCCTCTTCGACGCCTGGGACACCATGCACCCCGCCACCGCCGATGACGGCGAGGGCGAGGCCGGCCGCGGCTCTGGCGGGTGGGAAGCTGACTCCACGAGCGTGTTCGAAGCCGCCGGCACGATGCCCTACGACTTCTCCCCAGCCCGCCTGCGCTGTATGGAACTGGCGGAAGAACTATCCGCCCAAGAGGCACCCGCTACTCGAAACACGCCTTAGGCCGCCGTACGGAGGCTCTCGCACCGGCCCGCCGCCGCTGCCGCCAGCCGGCCCATCGCCTCGTCGCGGTCGCAGGCGTACGCGCCCAGCGCCGTCTGACGGGAGACGATCGTCCGCTCCTGGCGCATCAGCCGCCAGCCGCGGCGCAGGAGGAACGGCACCGACTTGCGGCCCTCCCTCAGGTCCCGCAGGAAGCGGCGGCGGAACGTCTTCACCGGGCCCCGGCTCAGGCACAGCGCGTCGGCGAGGACGCCGAGTTCACGGCAGCGCGTGACGATCTCCGCGGCGAAGACGCCCTCCGCGATGAACAGGGGGGTCCGTCCGATGTCGACCGTCTCGTCGCCGGTGCGGGCGCTGAGCGAGATGTCGTAGACGGGAACCCCCGTACGGCCCGTGCGGCACAGCTCGGTGATGGCGGCGACGGCCGTGTCCGCGTCCCAGGAGTCCGGGTGGTCCCAGTCGATGTCGGAGCTCCCCGCCACCAGGGGCAGTGTCGGGTCGTCGCCCTCCTTGTAGAAGTCGTCGAGCCGCAGCACCGGGAGGCCGGAGCGGGCCGCGAGGAGGGACTTGCCGGAGCCGGAAGGGCCGCAGAGCAGCACGACTCGCGTCGGTATGGGCAGAGGAGAACTCACGGGACACCAGTGTGAGGCATCGACAGGGGGTCGTACGACCCCGCGGGTCGGCTTTGATGCGCGCGTCACATCTCAACTACCCTTCGTGTCGTTCCGATTACCCAAAGCGCCAGAAGGTGGCAGTGATGGCCCGACACGACTCACCCATGAAGCCGACCGCCCAGCGCGCCCTGGCCGTTCTCGCGACCGCCGGCATGGCGCTGGGGGCGGGTGCGGGTGCGGCGGCGGCCGCGGCGGGCACCGGCTCGGTCCTGGACGTGGTCCACACCTCGGTGGGGAAGACCGACCCCCGGGCCGGCCTCGAGGCGGCGGGCGACACCCTCTCCCACACCACCGGAGCGGCCACGGGTCTCAAGCCCAATCCCCTCGCCGGCACGGGAGTCGACCCGCTCGAGAACAGCGTCGGCACCGAGGTCGCCGACTTCAAGCCGATGTCGTCCCGGGAGGTGACGGGGCCGGTGGCTCAGGCGCCGTCCATCGGGGGCATGCCGGTGGTGGAGCGCCTGAACGAGCCGCTCTCGCGCTGAATCATCGCCCTCGCAGCGGGACCTCCCGGATCAGCCACGCCACCGCGAAGGCCACGGCGCACAGCGTGGCCGTGCCGAGCGCGACACCATGCAGACCGTCCACCACGCCGGCCCGGAACACGCCCTGGACCGGTTCCGGCAGGTTTCGCAACAGTCCGGGGGTCAGCTCCCCCTCGGTGAGCCGCCCGCCCTCGGCGCCGAGCCCGTCCGTCACGGCAGCCGTGAGCCGGCCGGTGTAGACGGACCCGAGGACGGCGACGCCCAGGGAGCCGCCGATGGTGCGCAGCAGCGTCTGGGTGCCGCTGGCCGCGCCCATGTCGCGGGGCTCGGCGCTGTTCATCGTGATGAGCATGGCCGGCTGCATCAGACAGCCGATGCCCACGCCGAGCGCCAGCGTCAGACCGGAGGCGACGGGCACCGTCGTGTCCGTGCCGAGCGACAGCAGCGACACTGCCCCCGCCGTGGCCAGCGCGCCGCCCGCGATGGGATAGGCGCGGTAGCGTCCGCCACCGGCGATCCGCCGGCCGATGACGAGCTGGGCGCCGATCATGCCCAGCATCAGCGGGAGCAGCAGCAGTCCGCTCCGGGTGGACGACATGTCCCGTACGAACTGCAGGTACTGGGGCAGATAGGCTGCCGCCGCGAGCATGGCCGCGCCCGCGACGAAGCTGAGGATTTGCGCGACCGTGAAGTTCCGGTCCCTGAAGAGCCTGGGTGGGATCACCGGTTCCGGGGCGCGCCGCTCGACCCGCACGAAGGCGGCCAGCATCACCGCGCAGAGCAGGGCGAGCCCGACGATCTGCGGTGACGTCCAGGCGTACGTCGTCCCGGCCCAACTCGCCAGCAGCGTCAGGGCGAGGACCGCGCCGGTGAGCAGCCCGGCCCCCGCCAGGTCGATCGGCGCCTTCACGCGGGTCGTGCGCAGCCGGACACCGCGGCCGACGAGGATCAACGCGAGGGCGCCGACCGGGACGTTGACGTAGAACACCCAGCGCCAGTCAAGGTGGTCCGTGAGGAAGCCGCCGGCCAGGGGGCCGCCGATCATCGCGGCGGGCAGCAGCACTCCGATCAGCGACTGGGCGCGTCCCGCCTCGGCAGGGGTGAGCAGCGTGCCGATGAGTGAGAGCGCCCCTACGAACAGGCCGCCCGCGCCGATTCCCTGCAGGGCCCGGAACGCGATCAACTGGCCCATGTCCTGCGCGAGTCCGCACAGCACCGAGCCGGCCAGGAACACGGTGATGGACGTGAGGTAGCTGCCCTTGTGGCCGTAGAGGTCGCCGATCTTGCCCCAGATCGGGGTGGAGACGGCCGTGGTCAGCAGATAGGCGGTGAGCACCCAGGAGAGGTGGTCGAGGCCGCCGAGGTCACCGACGATGGTGGGCAGTGCGGTGCCGACGACGGTTCCGTCGAGCGTGGCGAGCACGATGCCGAGCAGCAGTCCGAGGATGACGAGCCGGGAAGGCGGGTCGGCCGGCCGGGCCGCCCCTTCCGCGGAGGTCTCCGCCGCGCGTGTGTCCATGATTCCCCCTCTTGCGTGATCGGTGGTCAGGCGACGTAACGGCGGACGGACTTGGCGTCGCGCAGGGCGTGGCCCCACCAGGCGAGCTGGTCGAACAGGGCCTTCGCGGCGGTGTCGGCGGCGGGGTCCTTGCAGGCGCCGTCCTCGTCGAAGCGGCTCCACGCGTCGTGGAAGCTGACGGTGTTGCGGATGGTCGTGGCGTTCACCTCGGCCATGACGACCCGCAGTTGCTCCACCGCGCGCAGACCGCCGGACAGGCCGCCGTAGGAGACGAAGCCGACCGGCTTGCCGTGCCACTCCTCGCCGTGCCAGTCGATCGCGTTCTTCAGGGACGCCGGGAAGCTGTGGTTGTACTCGGGTGTGACGAGGACGAAGGCGTCGGCCGCGGCGAGGCGCGGTGACACGAGGGCCAGTTGCTCGCGGGAGCCGGGCGGCGGCTGCCGGCCGAAGGCCGGGAACACGGTCGGCAGCGGCGTCTCGGCGAGGTCCACGACGTCGGCCGTCAGATCGTCGCGCTGCTCGAGATGGCCGGTCAGCCACTTCGTCACCACGGGTGCGAAGCGCCCCTCGCGGGTCGAGCCGACGAGGACGGCGACGCGGAGCGGTTCGGTGCGGTCGGGCATGGGTCCCCCTTGGCGGTGTACGGCGTATCTAGGTGCGTACAACGTACACAGCAATGTGTACGCCGTCTACTGGCGATACGCTGTACGCGACAGGTCGACCGGGAGGAGTGGCATGGGGGTCGCGAAGAATTCGAGGAACGCGGACAAGAAGGGTGAGGGCGGTGGCGAGGGGCCCTCTCTCTGGGAGCGCATGGAGCGGCCGGCCCCCCTCCCGCGCGCCTCACTGACCCTGGAGCGGATCGCCGCCGCCGCGGTCGAGATCGCCGACGAGGAGGGCGGCGCCGCCGTCACCATGCGCCGCCTCGCCACCAGACTCGGCGTCGCCCCCATGGCGGCCTACCGGCACGTCAGCGGCAAGGACGACCTCTGGGCGCTCATGATCGACCGGGTCTTCCGGGATCTGGCCGTCCCGGAGGGCGCGACGGACTGGCGGGAGGTGCTGCGTGCCTACGCCCTGCAGACCCGGGAGCTGATGCTCGCCCATCCGTGGATGGCGGCCATGCCGATGCCCCTCGTCATGCTCACACCGTCACGGATGGCCGTGACGGAACGGCAGCTGGCCGCGCTCGCCGACTTCGGCCTGGACGCCGACTCGGTCATGGCAGCCTTCCGGGCCGTCGCCTCCTTCGTGCACGGCTCGGCCCAGACCGAGATCGCCCTGCGGGACTACCAGGAACGCAACGGCTGGACCAGCGGCGACGAGACCCGCCAGGCACTCGCCCCGCAGATGCGCTACCTGATGAGCACGGGCCGCTACCCGGCCTTCGAGCAGTACGCCCTCGGCGCGACCCGCAAGGACGACCGGGCCTGGGAGTTCGCCTTCGGCCTCGACTGCGTCCTCGACGGCATCGGGCAGCGGCTCGGGATCTGAGGCTGAGCGGACGCGGAGAAGCCCCGGGCCTCCTGGACGGAGGAGGGCCGGGGCTTCCGTATCGAGGGGGGCGGGCTAGTACGAGGAACCCGACGCGCCCAGTGACCCCGTGGGGTGCCAGACCGTTTTGGTCTCCAGGAACGCCGTCAGACGGTCGATCCCGGGGGTCTCCGCGTAATCCACAGGCTGTGGACGGAGAACCCGCTTGAGGTTGTCGGCCGCCGCGATCTCCAGTTCCTTCGCGAGGACCTCGTCGGCACCCGCGAGGTCGATCGCGTTGACGTCCTGGTGGGACGCCAGCGGGGCCGCGATCTCGGCCGTACGGCCCGACAGGACGTTGACCACGCCGCCGGGGACGTCCGAGGTGGCCAGCACCTCGGCCAGGGACAGGGCGGGAAGCGGCGCCTTCTCGCTCGCCGCCACGACCGCCGTGTTGCCCGTCGCGATCACCGGAGCGAGCACCGACACCAGGCCCAGGAACGACGACTCCTGCGGCGCCAGCACCGCGACCACACCCGTCGGCTCGGGCGAGGACAGGTTGAAGAACGGGCCCGCGACCGGGTTGCCGCCGCCGACCACCTGGGCGATCTTGTCGGTCCAGCCCGCGTACCAGACCCACCGGTCGATCGTCGCGTCCACGACCGCCGCCGCCTTGGACTTGGACAGCCCCTCGGCGTCCGCCACCTCACGGGTGAACTGGTCGCGGCGGCCCTCCAGCATCTCGGCGACGCGGTACAGGACCTGACCGCGGTTGTACGCCGTCGCCCCGGACCAGCCGCCGAACGCCTTGCGTGCCGCCACGACCGCGTCCCGGGCGTCCTTGCGGGACGACAGGGGCGCGTTCGCCAGCCACTTGCCCTTCGAGTCGGTCACCTCGTACACCCGGCCGCTCTCGGAACGCGGGAACTTCCCGCCGACGTACAGCTTGTAGGTCTTGAACACCGACAGTCGCGCATCAGACATCGAGGTACGCCTCCAGGCCGTGGCGGCCGCCCTCGCGGCCGAAGCCCGACTCCTTGTAACCGCCGAACGGCGACGTCGGGTCGAACTTGTTGAACGTGTTGGACCAGACGACCCCGGCGCGGAGCTTGTTCGCGACCGCCAGGATGCGCGAGCCCTTCTCCGTCCAGATGCCGGCGGACAGGCCGTACGGCGTGTTGTTGGCCTTGGCGACCGCCTCGTCCGGAGTGCGGAAGGTCAGCACCGACAGCACCGGGCCGAAGATCTCGTCGCGGGCGATCCGGTGCGCCTGGGTGACGTTCGTGAAGAGCGTCGGGGCGAACCAGTAGCCGCTCTCCGGCAGCTCGCACGCCGGCGACCACCGCTCGGCGCCCTCCGCCTCGCCCTGCTCGACGAGCGAGGTGATACGGGTGAGCTGCTCCTCGGAGTTGATCGCGCCGATGTCGGTGTTCTTGTCCAGCGGGTCACCGAGACGGAGGGTGGAGAGCCTGCGCTTCAGGGACTCCAGGAGCTCCTCCTGGATCGACTCCTGGACCAGCAGACGGGAGCCCGCGCAGCAGACCTGGCCCTGGTTGAAGAAGATGCCGTTGACGATGCCCTCGACGGCCTGGTCGATCGGGGCGTCGTCGAAGACGATGTTGGCGCCCTTGCCGCCCAGTTCGAGCGTGACCTTCTTGCGGGTCCCGGCGACCGTGCGGGCGATCTCCTTGCCGACGGCCGTGGAGCCGGTGAAGGCGACCTTGTTCACATCCGGATGGGCGATCAGCGCCGCGCCCGCGTCGCCGTAACCCGGGAGGATGTTGACGACGCCCTTGGGCAGGCCCGCCTGGCGGCAGATCTCCGCGAAGAACAGCGCCGAGAGCGGGGTCGTCTCGGCCGGCTTCAGGACGACCGTGTTGCCCGTCGCCAGCGCCGGGGCGATCTTCCACGCCAGCATGAGCAGGGGGAAGTTCCAGGGGATGACCTGGCCCGCGACGCCCAGCGGCCTCGGGTTCGCGCCGAACCCGGCGTGGTCGAGCTTGTCGGCCCAGCCCGCGTAATAGAAGAAGTGCGCCGCGACCAGGGGGAGGTCCGCGTCGCGGGTCTCCTTGATCGGCTTGCCGTTGTCGAGGGTTTCGAGGACGGCGAGCTCGCGGGAACGCTCCTGGATGATCCGCGCGATGCGGAACAGGTACTTGGCGCGCTCCGAGCCCGGCAGCGCCGACCACTTCTCGAAGGCCCTGCGCGCGGCCTTCACCGCGCGGTCGACGTCCTCGGAACCGGCCTGGGCGATCTCGGAGAGGACCTCCTCGGTGGACGGGGAGACGGTCTTGAAGACCTTGCCGTCCGCCGCTTCGACGAACTCGCCGTCGATGAACAGGCCGTACGAGGGGGCGATGTCGGCGATCGCGCGCGACTCGGGGGCCGGGGCGTATGCGAATACCGAAGACACGTTTTCCACAGTCATGGGGTCTCAGTCCACCGTCACGTAGTCGGGGCCGGAGTAGCGGCCGGTGGCCAGCTTCTGCCGCTGCATCAGCAGGTCGTTCAGCAGCGAGGAGGCGCCGAAGCGGAACCAGTGGTTGTCCAGCCAGTCCTCGCCCGCGGTCTCGTTGACCAGCACGAGGAACTTGATGGCGTCCTTGGAGGTGCGGATGCCGCCGGCCGGCTTCACGCCGACCTGGATGCCGGTCTGCGCGCGGAAGTCCCGCACCGCCTCCAGCATGAGCAGCGTGTTCGCCGGGGTCGCGTTGACGGCGACCTTCCCGGTGGAGGTCTTGATGAAGTCCGCCCCCGCCAGCATGCCGAGCCAGCTCGCACGGCGGATGTTGTCGTACGTCGAGAGCTCGCCGGTCTCGAAGATGACCTTCAGGCGCGCGGAGGTCCCGCAGGCCTCCTTCACGGCGGTGATCTCGTCGTACACCTTCAAGTATCGGCCCGCGAGGAACGCCCCGCGGTCGATGACCATGTCGATCTCGTCGGCACCCGCCGCGACGGCGTCGCGCACGTCGGCCAGCTTGACGTCGAGCGCGGCGCGTCCGGCCGGGAACGCCGTGGCCACCGAGGCGACCTTCACGCCGGAACCGGCGACGGCCTCCTTGGCCACGGCCACCATGTCGGGATAGACGCAGACCGCCGCGGTGGCGGGCGTCGTACGGTCCGTGGGGTCGGGCTTGACCGCCTTCGCGCCGAGCGCCCGGACCTTGCCCGGGGTGTCCGCGCCTTCGAGCGTCGTCAGGTCGACCATCGAGATGGCGAGGTCGATGGCGTACGCCTTCGCGGTCGTCTTGATCGAACGGGTGCCGAGGGAGGCCGCGCGGGCCTCGAGTCCGACCGCGTCGACGCCGGGGAGCCCGTGGAGGAAGCGGCGCAGCGCGCTGTCGGACGCGGCGACGTCCTTGAGGGGGTGAGCTGCGGTGAGTGCAGAACTGGGCATGGTCACCAGACGAGCATATCTACGCGCGTAGCGGCTGTACAGTCCCCGGTTCTCTCCGGACGGAATCCGACGGTTGCCCTCGGGCGGATGAGGACCCCGCGGACGGGTCCGGCAGAATCGAGACATGACGAGCCCCGAACCCCAGCCGCCGGCGCCGCAGCCTTCGGAACCCGAGTCCAAGGACCGGGTGTACCGGTCGGTCCCGGCCATCGCCGGTGGCGTGCTGCTGCTCGCCATCGCCGGGTGGCTCGGTATCGACGCGGTGATCTCCGGTGAGGGGCGCACGCCGTGGCTCGCGCTCGCCGTGCTGCTCGTCGTCGCGCCGCTCGTCGTCGCCTTCACGCTGCGCCCGGCCGTGTACGCCGGCGACGACCGGCTGCGGATCCGCAACCCCTTCCGGCTCGTCGTCGTGCCCTGGGGCCAGGTCGCCTCGCTGCGCTCCGCCTACTCGAACGAGGTCCTCACCGAGTCCGGTACGAAGTACCAGCTGTGGGCCGTGCCCGTCTCGCTGCGGGCGCGAAAGAAGGCCGCGCGGCGCGAGATGCGGGCGACGGCGCAGGTGCGCCGGGAGATGGGCCGGGACGAGGGCCGGGGCAGTGCGCTCGGGATGCGGGCGGGCCTGGACGGTGGCCTCGGCGGGGACTCCGTATCCGAGGGGCCCGTTCGGGCCGAGACCGACCGGATCATGGACGAGCTGCGCGGGCTGCACGAGGCACGGCGCCAGGCGGAGCCGGCACAGGGCGAGGTGACCGTACGGTGGGCCTACGAGGTGCTGGCTCCGGCGGTCGCCGGGGCCCTGCTGGTGCTGATCCTGGTGGCGACGGGCTGACCGCCGCCAGAAAAGCGGTGGAGACGGTGCGGCCCCGCCCCTAGGTTCGGGCCATGAGTACCCGTACCTTCCGTGTCACCGTGCGAGGCGTCTTCGACGGACTGAGCCCCGGGCCAGCGGGCCGAACTGCTGGAGCGGGCCGCCGAGCACGACGTGCTGCGCGCGGCCTTCACCCCTGAAGGGAGCCTCACCTACGACGTGGCCCTGCGCCCCGCCTTCACCTTCCGCTTCCTGGACTCCGGGGAGGCCGAGGAGGACATCCTGGAGGCCGCCGAGCGGGCCGAGGCGTCGGCGCGGGCGTGGCTGGAGCAGCGCGGGTACGGCTACAAGAACCTCCGGTCCACCGCCGAGGACCTCTCCCAGGCGCCTCTCGGCAAGCGGCAGCGGCGGGAGGCCGCCCGGAAGACTTCCTGAGTTCTCGGCGGGGGCGGTGGTGCGGGGCCTCGGCGGGCGCGGTGGTGCGGGGTCTCCGCCTCAGATGCCCGCCGCCGTGGACAGATCGCGCTTGATCGACTCCAGCAGCGCCGTCGCCTGCGCGCGGGCCTCCGGGAGGTCCTTGTGCGACCCGACCGGGATCACGACCTCCAGGTAGCACTTCAGCTTCGGCTCCGTGCCGCTCGGGCGGACGATCACCCGGGCGCCGTCGAGGGTGTAGCGCAGGCCGTCCGTGGGCGGGAGGTCGGCCGTGCCCTTGGTGAGGTCGTCGGTACGGGTGATCGGCAGGCCGGCCAGCTCCGTCGGCGGCTGTTCGCGCAGGCGGCGCATGGCGGCGGCGATGAGGGAGAGGTCCTCGACGCGGACCGAGAGCTGGTCCGTCGCGTGCAGACCGTGCTCCACCGCCAGGTCGTCCAGCAGGTCGAGGAGCGTGCGGCCCTCCTCCTTGAGCTGCGAGGCCAGTTCCGTGATCAGCAGCGCGGCGGTGATGCCGTCCTTGTCGCGTACGCCGTCGGGATCCACGCAGTAGCCCAGGGCCTCCTCGTAGCCGAAGCGCAGGCCCTCGGCGCGGGCGATCCACTTGAAGCCGGTGAGGGTCTCGACGTGGGGGACGCCCGCCTTCTCGGCGATGCGGCCGAGGAGGGACGACGAGACGATCGACTCCGCGAAGGTGCCGGTCGCTCCGCGGCGGACCAGATGGGCGGCGAGCAGGGCACCGACCTCGTCGCCGCGCAGCATGCGCCAGTCGGTGCCGTCTGTGCCGTCTGCGTTGTCCTGTACGGCGACGGCGCAGCGGTCCGCGTCCGGGTCGTTGGCGATGATCAGGTCCGGGGCGGTCTCGCCGGCGCGGGCCGTCGCGAAGGCCAGGTCCATCGCGCCGGGCTCCTCCGGGTTGGGGAACGCGACGGTCGGGAACTCCGGGTCGGGTTCGGCCTGCTCCGCGACGAGGACCGGCTCCGGGAAGCCGGCGCGGGCGAAGGCGGCCAGGAGGACGTCCTTGCCGACGCCGTGCATCGCCGTGTACACCGTGCGGGCCGTGCGGGGGGAGCCCTCGGACAGGACGGCGTCCGTGCGGGCGAGGTAGGCCTCGAGGACGCTGTCGTCGAGGGTGTCCCAGCCTTCGGTGGGGCGGCGGACGGTGGTGAGGGACGGGACGGCGGCGATCTCCGCCGCGATGTCGATGTCCGCCGGGGGGACGATCTGCGAGCCGTCGCCGAGGTAGACCTTGTAGCCGTTGTCGCGGGGCGGGTTGTGGCTGGCGGTGACCTCCACGCCCGCGACCGCGCCGAGATGCCTTATCGCGAAGGCGAGCACGGGGGTCGGGAGGGGGCGGGGGAGGACGGCCGCGCGCAGGCCCGCGCCGGTCATGACGGCGGCGGTGTCCTGGGCGAAGTCGTGGGACTTGTGGCGGGCGTCGTAGCCGATGACGACGAGGCCGTTGTCGTGGCCCTGCTTCTTGAGGTACGCGGCGAGGCCGGCGGCGGCGCGGATGACGACCGAGCGGTTCATGCGCATGGGGCCGGCGCCGAGTTCGCCCCGGAGGCCGGCGGTGCCGAACTGGAGGGTGCCGCTGAAGCGGACGGCGAGTTCGGTGTGGTCCCGGGCGTCGATGAGGCCGGCCAGCTCGGTGCGGGTGTCCGGGTCGGGGTCCTCGGTGAGCCACGCCTGGGCCTGTGCGATGAGTTCTTCGTGCACGGTGTGGGGTCAGCCTCTCCGGTGTGGTGTGGGTCTGCGCGGGGTGGTGGGGGTGCGCGTCTTCGCGTGACGCCGGTGGTGGGTCGGGGCCGCGCCGGGGGGGGTGTCCGTCCTCGGAACGGCGCGATGAGGTCGCGTACCGACTAACCGTCCGCTGACGCGCCAACCGCTGCGGGCGGACACCCCCCGACACGGCCCCTTCTCGCCGTTCGCGGGTGCGTCCCCCTGAGGCGGCCGGGGCTTCTCGTCGTGGGCGGCCGCGACGGCATTCTCGCGCGGGCGACTGCAACCCCCCAGGGGCGCGGGGAACCGCGCGACCAGCCACTACGGGCCCGCAGCCGCCGGACCGCCTCCCGAAGCCTTCTCAGAGGCGGCCGAGGACCTGCGTGAGCAGGGAACCCATGCGTGCCGCGGAGTCGCGGCCCGCCTGGAGGACTTCCTCGTGGTTCAGGGGCTCACCCGTCATGCCCGCCGCCAGGTTGGTGACGAGGGAGATGCCCAGGATTTCGGCGCCGGCCTCACGCGCTGCGATCGCCTCGAGGACCGTCGACATGCCCACCAGGTCCGCACCGATGACCCGGGCCATGCGGATCTCGGCCGGAGTCTCGTAGTGCGGGCCGGGGAACTGGGCGTAGACGCCCTCCTCCAGCGTGGCGTCGACCTCCTTGCACAGGGCCCGCAGGCGCGGGGAGTACAGGTCGGTGAGGTCGACGAAGTTCGCGCCGATGATGGGGGAGGTGGCGGTGAGGTTGATGTGGTCGCTGATGAGGACCGGCTGGCCGGGGCGCATGCCCTCGCGCAGGCCACCGCAGCCGTTCGTGAGGACGACCGTCTTGCAGCCGGCCGAGACCGCGGTGCGGACGCCGTGGGCGACCGCGGCCACTCCGCGGCCCTCGTAGTAGTGCGTACGGCCCAGGAAGACCAGGGCGCGCTTGTTGCCGATCCGGTAGGAGCGGATCTTGCCCCCGTGGCCCTCCACCGCCGGTGGCGGGAAACCGGGGAGCTCGGTGACCTGGAACTCGGCCTCGGGGGCGCCCAGGGCGTCCACGGCCGGGGCCCAGCCGGAGCCCATCACGAGGGCGACGTCGTGGGTCTCGGCGCCCGTCAGTTCGCGCAGGCGGGCCGCGGCGGCGTCGGCGGCCGCGTGGGGGTCGCCCTGGATGTCGTCCGGAAGAAGAGATGCGTTCACGCCGACGAGGGTAGCGGCTGTTTGCCTACGCGCGTAGATGGCAGAGCTCACGGGGTGGCGATCGTTGTCTTGTCGTTTCCGACGAGTGCCTTCGTCAGGGCTGCCGTCAGCAGGGGCGCTTGCGGAGCTCCATCACGTAGTCGTGGGGAGCGCCGGCCGATTCGGCCGCGTCGGCGATCTCGCCCAGGTAGCGGGCGGAGGGCAGGCCGCCCTCGTAGGCGTTCAGGGCGAAGGCCCAGGCGGTGTCCTCACCGTCCAGGGTGTGGGCCCGCACGCGCGTACGGCGGTAGATGTCGAGGCCCACGCCCTCCCAGCGGTCCAGCGACTCCTCGTCCATCGGGGCGATGTCGTAGAGCGAGACGAAGACCTGGGAGAGGGGGTCCTCGACGATCGTCGGCAGCGCGCCCTCCCAGCCCATGTGCTCGCCGCCGAAGGTCAGTCGCCATCCGTTCAGCCAGCCGGTGGCGCGCAGCGGCGAGTGCGGGGCGCGGCGGGACATCAGCCGCGCGTCGAGGTTGCCGGCGTACGCGGCGTAGAGCGACATGGGGGAAGGGTACGGCAGGTGGTCCGGCGTCACTCGTGTAACGACAGGCGCGTGGGCGGGCCCCCGGGCGGTGTCACGTTGTTGCGTGCGGGACAATGGAGTACGTGACTCGGATCGTGATCATCGGTGGCGGACCCGGCGGATACGAAGCGGCGCTGGTGGCCGCTCAACTCGGCGCGGAGGTGACCGTCGTCGACTGCGACGGTCTGGGCGGGGCGTCGGTGCTCACCGACTGCGTGCCGTCGAAGACTCTGATCGCCACGGCCGAGGTGATGACCACCTTCGACTCCTCGTACGAGGAGCTGGGGATCATCGTCGCCGACGACACCCCGCCCATGGAGCAGGCCGCCCGGGTGGTGGGCGTCGACCTGGGCAAGGTCAACCGGCGTGTGAAGCGGCTCGCGCTCGCCCAGTCGCACGACATCACGGCCTCCGTGACGCGTGCCGGAGCGCGGGTCATGCGCGGCCGCGGGCGGCTGGAGGGCATGCAGGCGCTGGACGGGTCGCGAAAGGTGGTGGTGCGCGCCGCCGACGGCAGTGAGGAGACCCTGACCGCGGACGCCGTGCTCATCGCCACCGGCGGGCACCCCCGTGAGCTGCCCGACGCCCAGCCGGACGGCGAGCGGATCCTGAACTGGACCCAGGTGTACGACCTCGACGAGCTCCCCGAGGAGCTGATCGTGGTCGGGTCCGGTGTGACCGGCGCCGAGTTCGCCGGTGCCTACCAGGCCCTGGGTTCGCGGGTGACGCTCGTGTCGTCGCGCGACCGCGTGCTGCCCGGCGAGGACCCGGACGCGGCGGCCGTGCTGGAGGACGTCTTCCGGCGGCGCGGCATGAACGTGATGGGGCGTTCGCGCGCGCAGTCCGCCAAGCGGGTGGGGGACCGGGTCGAGGTGACCCTCGCCGACGGGCGGGTCATCACCGGGTCGCACTGCCTCATGGCCGTCGGCGCCGTCCCCAACAGCGCGGGCATGGGGCTGGAGGACGCCGGCGTCCGGCTGCGCGAGTCCGGCCACATCTGGACCGACCGGGTGTCCCGTACGACCGCTCCCGGTGTGTACGCGGCCGGTGACGTGACCGGCGTGTTCGCCCTCGCGTCCGTGGCCGCCATGCAGGGCCGCATCGCCATGTACCACTTCCTGGGCGACGCCGTGGCCCCGCTGAACCTGAAGACCGTCTCCTCGAACGTCTTCACCGACCCGGAGATCGCCACCGTCGGCTACACCCAGGCCGACGTCGACGGCGGGAAGATCGACGCCCGGGTCGTGAAGCTCCCGCTGCTGCGCAACCCGCGCGCGAAGATGCAGGGCATCCGCGACGGCTTCGTCAAGCTCTTCTGCCGGCCGGGCACGGGCATCGTGGTCGGCGGTGTCGTCGTGGCGCCGCGCGCCTCGGAACTGATCCACCCCATCTCGATCGCGGTCGACAACAATCTGACCGTCGAACAGATCGCGAACGCCTTCACCGTCTATCCCTCCCTGTCGGGCTCGATCGCCGAGGTGGCACGGCAGCTGCACACGCGCAAGGAGAACGGCGAGGGCTGAGGCCGAAACCGGCTCCTCGCCGGCCACGGGGAGTGTTCGACCATTCGTACGGCATAGGCGGCGGGACTAGGCCCTATACCACTTCCCGCTGCCGGGTGCGAACATCTTCTGCTATTCAGCGCAAACTGCTGAAAGCAGACGGTCGCTGGCGTTACTGTCAGTTTCGTGTTCGCTGCAGAACGTCGCCAATTGATCCTCGAAATGGTGCGAGCGAACGGGGCCGTGTCGCTCCGTGAGCTCGCCCGCGTCGTCCAGACCTCCGAAGTGACCGTACGGCGGGACGTGCGCGCGCTGGAGGCAGAAGGACTCCTCGACCGCCGGCACGGCGGTGCGGTACTGCCGGGCGGTTTCACGCGGGAGTCCGGCTTTCCGCAGAAGTCTCATCTCGCGACCGCCGAGAAGACCGCCATCGCCGACCTCGCCGCGAACTTCGTGGAAGAGGGGGAGGCGATCGTGGTCGGGGCGGGTACGACGACCCAGGAGCTGGCCCGCCGGCTCGCCCGGGTGCCCGGGCTCACCGTCGTCACCAACTCCCTCCTCGTCGCCCAGGCGCTGGCCCATGCCAACCGGGTCGAGGTCGTGATGACCGGCGGTACGCTCCGCGGTTCGAACTACGCGCTGGTCGGGAGCGGGGCGGAGCAGTCCCTGCACGGGCTGCGGGTGTCGCGGGCGTTCCTGTCCGGGGCCGGGTTGACCGCGGAGCGCGGGCTGTCCACGTCCAACATGCTGTCGGCGTCCGTCGACCGGGCGTTGGTACAGGCCGCGGCGGAGGTGGTGGTGCTCGCCGACCACACGAAGCTCGGCACCGACACCATGTTCCAGACCGTGCCGACGGACCTCATCACGCGCCTCGTCACGGACGAGCCGCCCGCTCATGACGACCGTGCGGCCACGGAACTCCAGGCGCTGGCCGACCAGGGCGTGCAGATCGCCGTGGCCGGGGGGCAAGGGGGTTCGGCCGGCTCGGGAGCGGGAGGGCCGGGGGGTGAGTCCGTTCCGTCGCGTCAGCAGCGGCGGGATGTGCCGGTGCCCGGGCCTCGGCGGCAGGTGCCGGGGGGTGGCGGCCAGCTGAGGTCTGCTTCCGCCTCTGCCTCCATGCTGGGTGAGCAGGGGCCCGGGGCGGAACGGGCGCGGGTCGCGGATCTGCGGCGGCGTTGACGCCGACAGTGGGTTGAGCTGCGGTCGCTTTTCAGGCACCCGGCGTTGTTGCTGATGCCGGGTGGGTCCGCAACCCGGCGGAACGGGGTGCCTCCCCCAAGCTCTCGGCTTCGCTCGAGCAGGGGGGACCCCCACGCCCACCCGTGCCGCCCCTGGCGGCACGCATGCCCGCAGCTGGGCCAGAGCGCGCCTGGGACGGGTCGCGGCACGCGCCCGCAGATGAGGCTTGGCGCGAGCCATGACGCTCCCGCACCCGCCCTCGGACGCAAGGGGCCGTGTCGGGGGGTGTCCGCCCGCAGCGGTTGTCGCGTCAACGGACAGTCAGGCGGCGTGCAAGCCCATCGCGACGTTCCGAGGACGGACACCCCCCGGCGCGGCCCCGACCCACACCCGGCGTCACGCGAAGACGCGCACCCCCACCCGGCGCCACGCGAAGGCGCGCCCGAGGGGCAGGCCGGACACACCTCGGCGCGGCGCCCACCCCCGAGGGGCGGGCGCCGCGCCAGGGGGCGGAACCGTCAGTCCTTGATCTCGCAGATCGCCGCGCCCGACGTCACCGACGCGCCGATCTCCGCGCTCAGGCCCTTGATCGTGCCCGAGCGGTGCGCGTTCAGCGGCTGCTCCATCTTCATGGCCTCCAGGACGACGACCAGGTCGCCCTCCTTGACCTCCTGGCCCTCCTCGACGGCGACCTTGACGATCGTGCCCTGCATCGGGGAGGCGAGGGTGTCGCCGGACGCCACGGGGCCCGACTTCTTCGCCGCGCGGCGCTTCGGCTTGGCGCCGGCCGCGAGACCCGTACGGGCCAGCGACATGCCCAGCGACGACGGCAGGGAGACCTCGAGGCGCTTGCCGCCGACCTCGACGACGACCGTCTCGCGGCCCGGCTCCTCGTCCGTGTCCGCATCGGCCGGCGCGGCGAACGGCTTGATCTCGTTGACGAACTCCGTCTCGATCCAGCGGGTGTGCACCGTGAACGGGTCCGACGAGTCCGTCAGCTCGGGCGCGAACGCCGGGTCCTTCACCACCGCGCGGTGGAAGGGGATCGCCGTCGCCATGCCCTCGACCTGGAACTCCTCCAGCGCGCGGGCGGCCCGCTGCAGCGCCTCCTTGCGCGTACGGCCGGTGATGATCAGCTTGGCCAGCAGGGAGTCCCACGCCGGGCCGATGACCGAACCGGACTCCACACCCGCGTCCAGACGGACACCCGGGCCGGACGGCGGGGCGAACATCGTGACCGTCCCCGGAGCGGGGAGGAAGTTGCGACCCGGGTCCTCGCCGTTGATGCGGAACTCGAAGGAGTGGCCGCGCAGCTCCGGGTCGCCGTAGCCGAGCTCCTCGCCGTCGGCGATGCGGAACATCTCGCGCACGAGGTCGATGCCGGCGACCTCCTCGGTGACCGGGTGTTCCACCTGGAGACGGGTGTTGACCTCCAGGAAGGAGATCGTGCCGTCGACGCCGACGAGGAATTCGACCGTGCCGGCGCCGACGTAGCCGGCCTCCTTCAGGATGGCCTTGGAGGCGGAGTACAGCTCCTCCACCTGCGCGTCGGACAGGAAGGGGGCCGGGGCCTCCTCCACCAGCTTCTGGTGACGGCGCTGCAGGGAGCAGTCACGGGTGGAGACGACGACCACGTTGCCGTGCTGGTCGGCCAGGCACTGGGTCTCCACGTGCCGCGGCTTGTCCAGGTACCGCTCGACGAAGCACTCGCCCCGGCCGAAGGCGGCGACGGCCTCACGGACCGCCGAGTCGTACAGCTCCGGCACCTCTTCGAGGGTGCGGGCGACCTTCAGACCACGACCGCCACCACCGAAGGCGGCCTTGATCGCGATCGGCAGGCCGTGCTGCTCGGCGAACGCGACGACTTCGTCCGCACCGGACACCGGGTCGGGCGTGCCGGCCACCAGCGGGGCACCCGCGCGCTGCGCGATGTGCCGGGCGGCGACCTTGTCACCGAGGTCGCGGATCGCCTGCGGCGGCGGACCGATCCAGATCAGGCCCGCGTCCAGGACCGCCTGAGCGAACTCGGCGTTCTCCGAGAGGAAGCCGTAGCCGGGATGGATCGCGTCCGCGCCCGACTCGCGGGCGGCGTTGAGCACCTTCTCGATGTCGAGGTAGCTGGTGCCCGGCGTGTCACCGCCCAGGGCGAACGCCTCATCCGCGGCGCGGACATGCAGAGCGTCCCGGTCCGGGTCGGCGTAGACGGCCACGCTCGCGATACCGGCATCCCGGCAGGCCCGGGCCACGCGGACAGCGATTTCGCCACGGTTGGCGATGAGCACCTTGCGCACGATTGAGGCTCCCTCCTTGAAACAAGCCGAGTTTAGGGACAGCCGACACGACACTTCGACCCGTCCCCAGTGGTGAGCTTTCCCACACGGAGCGTGATGCGTGGCTCGCTCGACCCGCGAAATCCCTTGTCGCACCGCGGTACGCAGCACTCTTGCGGGAAACCCTAGCCGTCCCCTGTGGTCAAGGTCTCTGTCATCACGTGCTGCGGGCCACTCGGTTTCTTTGTCGAGTCCCTACGAATGGCCCAATGATTCTTTGCCCGCTGCCGGACCCTTGTCCCCCGGTTTACCGGTTAGTAGCGTTCGCGATGTCTTCAAGGGAAGAGGGTGGGCCCGGTGATACGCAGGCCGGTGGCGTGGGTCGTGGCGGTGGTGCTGTTCGCGGAGGCGTTCGGCGTCGCGGCGCTGAACTGGTTCCTGGGGATGGTCGTCGACCGGCAGGACATGTCGCTGGCCGGGCTGGACCCGCACATGATGTCGGTGTCGTCGAAGATCGGCGGGATCGCCTTCGGCCTCTACTACGCCCTGTGCGGCCTGGTCGCCCTGCTGGTGGCGCTGCGGGACCGGCCCCCGGCGGGCCTCGGGCGCGTGCTGCTGATCAGCGCGGCGGTCGTGCACGGGCTGCTGGGCGCCGTCACCTGGGGACTCGTCGGCTGGACCGCGTTCCTCTTCATGGTGCTGGTCCTCGCCCTGATCGTGCTGCTGCTGATGACCTACGACCGCCCGGCGGAGCCCGCCGACGCCGCGCCCGCGGGCGGGAAGAGCGGCGACGGGCCCCCGGTCACTTCTCCGCCGGCGCCCACAACTCCGTGATGCCGACCCCCAGGCCGGCCAGCAGCCGCCGGACCAGGGGGAGGCTGATGCCGATGACGTTGCCGTGGTCGCCGTCGATGCCGTCGATGAACGGCGCCGAGCGGCCGTCCAGGGTGAACGCACCGGCGACGTAGAGGGGTTCGCCGGAAGCGACGTAGGCGGCGATCTCCTCGTCCGTGGGATCGCCGAAGTGGACGACCGTGGACGCGGTGGCGGAGACGTACCGGCCGGTGAGCGTGTCGTAGACGCAGTGGCCGGTCTGGAGGGTGCCGGCCCGGCCGCGCATCGACTTCCAGCGGGCGGTGGCCTCCTCGGCGTCGGAGGGCTTGCCGAGGGCCTGGCCGTCGAGGTCGAGCACCGAGTCGCAGCCGATCACGAGCGCGCCCTTGACCTCCGGGCGGGCCGCCACGACGGAGGCCTTGGCCTCGGCCAGGGCCAGCGCCAGCTCGGCGGGGGTGGGAGCGGTGACGGCGTCCTCGTCGACGCCGCTCACGATCACCTCGGGGGCGAGGCCGGCCTGGCGGAGCAGGCCGAGCCGGGCGGGGGACTGGGAGGCGAGGACGAGTCGGCGGCGCGGCTGATCTGTCATGCGTTCAGCGTATCGGCGTCACCCGGCGCGTCTCACCTCACGCCGATCACGATCATCCCCAGCACCATGGCCAGGGCCAGGAGAACGCTCAGCCGCCGCAGCATGTCCTGCATGTCACGCATTTCTTCGGGCGGTTCGTTCTCGGGGTCGGACCACAGCATGTCACCAGCGTGCGGCCTGGCAGGGCGGGGCGCCTGAGTAGCGGTACTCAAATCGGCGCCCCGCGTCGTTCCACCGTGCGCGGTTCCCCGCGCCCCCGCGAGGGGAGCTCTAGCCCGGCCAGTAGGTGCGGCCCCACGCCGACGGCCCCGGCTGGGGCAGGCGGTGGGCCGCGATGCGGGACGGGTCGGACCAGGAATCGCGGGACGTCGGCGCGCCGGGCGGGGCGGCAGCCGCCGCCGCGGCGCGCGCCCTGACCACCGCCAGGGCGGCGGCCAGCTCCTCCGGGGTCGGGTTGCCCCGTACGACCTTGATCGTCATGTGGGCCTCCTGGGCTCGCTGCGGACTAGAGGGGGATGTTGCCGTGCTTCTTCGGAGGCAGGGATTCCCGCTTCGTCCGCAGTTGACGCAGACCCCGCACGACGTGCCGGCGGGTCTCGGACGGCAGGATCACGGAGTCGATGTAACCGCGCTCGGCCGCGACGTAGGGGTTGAGGAGGGCGTCCTCGTACTCCTGGATCAGCCGGGCCCGGACCGCCTCCAGATCCTCGCCGTTCGCCTCGGCCTCCGCGATCGTGCGGCGGTGCAGGATGTTGACCGCGCCCTGGGCGCCCATGACGGCGATCTGGGCGGTGGGCCAGGCGAGGTTGAGGTCGGCGCCCAGGTGCTTGGAACCCATGACGTCGTAGGCGCCGCCGAAGGCCTTGCGCGTGATGATCGTGATGAGCGGGACGGTCGCCTCGGCGTAGGCGTAGATCAGCTTGGCGCCGCGGCGGATGATGCCGTCGTGCTCCTGGCCGACGCCGGGCAGGAAGCCGGGGACGTCGACGAACGTGATCACCGGGACGTTGAAGGCGTCACAGGTCCGCACGAAGCGGGCGGCCTTCTCGCTGGCCTTGATGTCCAGGCAGCCGGCGAGCTGCGTCGGCTGGTTGGCGATGATGCCGACCGGGTGGCCCTCGACCCGGCCGAAGCCGGTGACGATGTTCGGCGCGTACAGCGGCTGCGTCTCGAAGAACTCGGCGTCGTCCAGGACGTGCTCGATCACCGCGTGCATGTCGTACGGCTGGTTCGCGCTGTCCGGGACGATCACGTCCAGCTCGCGGTCCTCGTCGCTGACCTCGAGGTCGGCCTCCTCGGGGAAGACAGGCGCCTCGGAGAGGTTGTTGGACGGCAGGTAGGACAGCAGCTGCTTGATGTACTCGATGGCGTCCTTCTCGTCGCCCGCCATGTGGTGGGCCACGCCGGAGGTCGCGTTGTGGGTCCGGGCGCCGCCCAGCTCCTCGAAGCCGACGTCCTCGCCGGTGACGGTCTTGATGACGTCGGGGCCGGTGATGAACATGTGCGAGGTCTGGTCGACCATCACCGTGAAGTCGGTGATGGCCGGGGAGTAGACCGCGCCGCCCGCGCACGGCCCGACGACCAGGCTGATCTGCGGGATGACGCCGGAGGCGTGGGTGTTGCGGCGGAAGATCTCGCCGTAGGCGCCGAGCGAGGCGACGCCCTCCTGGATCCTCGCCCCGCCGGAGTCGTTGATCCCGATGACCGGGCAGCCGGTCTTCAGGGCGAAGTCCATGACCTTGACGATCTTCTGGCCGTAGACCTCGCCGAGGGCACCGCCGAAGACGGTGAAGTCCTGGGAGAACACGGCGACCGGGCGGCCGTCGACGGTGCCGTACCCGGTGACGACCCCGTCGCCGTACGGGCGGTTCTTGTCGAGGCCGAAGTTCGTGGAACGGTGCCGGGCGAACTCGTCGAGCTCGACGAAGGAGCCCTCGTCGAGCAGGAGCTCGATCCGCTCACGGGCCGTCAGCTTGCCCTTGGCGTGCTGCTTTTCGACGGCACGAGCGGAGCCGGCGTGTGTCGCTTCCTCGATGCGTCGCTTCAGATCCGCGAGCTTGCCCGCGGTCGTGTGAATGTCGGGCTGCTGCTGCTCTTCCGGCTCGGACATCGGGATGCGGCTCCCTGCCTGCTCAAAAGGGGGGACGGTTACTCATCCGTAGACTAGTGGGGTGCCTCCACATCGGCAGTGCGGCGTTTACCACACCTAGGGTGGCTTGCATGACGCCGCGAGATGCATCAGAGCCGAACGGAAGCCGTTGGTCCGACCTGGACCGTCCGCCCCTCAACATCACCGCCCTGCGCCGGGGCCTGGTGCGGCCGGGAGGGCTGTGGTCGGAGGTGGACGTGGTGCAGCGCACCGGCTCCACGAACTCCGATCTGGTGGCCCGGGCGGCGAAGGGAGAGGCCTCCGAGGGCGCGGCGCTGATCGCCGAGGAGCAGTCGGCCGGGCGCGGACGCCTGGACCGGCAGTGGACGGCACCGCCGAGGTCCGGTCTGTTCTTCTCCGTCCTGCTCACGCCGCGCGAGGTGCCGGTGGCGCGGTGGGGCTGGCTGCCGCTGCTCACAGGGGTGGCGGTGGCGGCGGGGCTGTCCCGGGCGGCGGGCGTGGACACGGCCCTGAAGTGGCCGAACGATCTGCTGGTCACGGTGGGGGAGGACGAGCGCAAGGCCGGCGGCATCCTGGCCGAGCGGGCCGGTGACGGCGGGGTCGTCATCGGCGTCGGCATCAACGTCTCGCTGAAGGACGACGAGCTGCCCGTGCCGACGGCGGGCTCCCTCGTGCTGGCCGGGGCGGTGAGCACGGACCGCGATCCGCTGCTTCGCGGGGTGCTGCGTTCCCTGGAGGACTGGTACGGCAAGTGGCGCGCGGCCGAGGGCGACCCGGGGGTATGCGGGTTGCAGGAGGCATATGCGGCGGGGTGCGCGACGCTCGGGCGGGTGGTGCGGGCGGAGTTGCCGGGGGATCGGGCGATCGTGGGGGAAGCGGTGGCCGTGGACGGGGACGGGCGGCTCGTACTGGCGACGGAGGAGGGGGTCCAGGAGCCTGTGGGGGCGGGAGACATCGTGCATCTGAGGCCGGCCTGAGCCGAGGCGGGGGCGGGATCGCGACCCGGCGGCGCGGGGTGCGGCTGCGCCCATCCGTGCCGCCCTGGGGGTCCCCCCTGCTCGAAGAGCTCGGGGGAGGCACGACTGGCCGCAGCTGAGTGTGCCGATCAGCATCGAGCCTGTCCGGCGATTGAGGACGAGGCCGATCAGGCCGAAGCGGGGGTCCAGGGGGCGGAGCCCTCTGGGGGCAGCGGCAGAAACCCCGAGTTCCTGTTCAACGCCCGGCACCTCACCCCCCCCGGCCGGACCTCACGGAGTGAGCTGGCGCACACCTGCCGTAGAGTTGAGGCCGGTCGATACATGACCGTGACAGATCGGAAGGGCAACACGCGTGACCGTCGACGACTCGGGTTCCGGCGAGGACGCGCAGGGCGCCGACTCCGGCGAGGATCCGCTCGCCCTGCGCCTCGAAGGGCTCATCCTGGGCGCCGAGCGCCGCTATACCCCGTTTCAGGCGGCCCGCAGCGCCGGTGTCTCCATGGAACTGGCCTCCCGCTTCTGGCGGGCCATGGGCTTCGCCGACATCGGCCAGGCCAAGGCCCTCACCGAGGCCGACGTCCTCGCGCTGCGGCGCCTGGCCGGTCTCGTCGAGGCGGGGCTGCTGAGCGAGGCCATGGCCGTACAGGTGGCCCGGTCGACGGGGCAGACCACCGCGCGGCTCGCCGAGTGGCAGATCGACTCCTTCCTGGAAGGGCTGACCGAGCCGCCCGAGCCGGGCATGACCCGCACCGAGGTGACGTACCCGATCGTCGAGCTGCTCCTGCCCGAGCTGGAGGAGTTCCTGGTCTACGTCTGGCGCCGCCAGCTCGCCGCATCGGCGGGGCGGGTCGTGCAGGCGGCCGACGACGAGGAGATGGTCGACCGGCGCCTGGCCGTCGGCTTCGCCGACCTGGTCGGGTTCACGCGGCTGACCCGCCGCATGGAGGAGGAGGAGCTCGGCGAGCTGGTCGAGGCCTTCGAGACCACGGCCGCCGACCTGGTGGCCGCGAACGGCGGCCGGCTGATCAAGACCCTCGGCGACGAGGTGCTCTACGCCGCGGACGACGCGGGCACGGCTGCCGAGATCGCCCTGCGGCTGATCGAGACCATGGCGCACGACGAGACGATGCCGGAGCTGCGCGTCGGCATGGCGTTCGGCACGGTGACCACCCGAATGGGTGATGTGTTCGGTACGACTGTGAACCTGGCCTCCCGGCTCACGTCGATAGCGCCGAAGGACGCCGTACTCGTGGACACCGCCTTCGCCGAGGAGCTGATCCGTACGCAGGACGCCCCGGCCTCGGAGGCGGAGGCGGCCGAGGAGGCCGTGGCGGCGGAGAAGGAGGGCGAGGAGCCCCCGGCGTATCGGTTCGGTCTGCAGCCGATGTGGCAGCGGCCGGTGCGTGGGCTGGGTGTCGTGGAGCCGTGGCTGCTCACGCGCCGGGACGGCGCGCCGTAGCGGCTCGTCGTCGGGAGCGTGTGCCCCCGTGGGCCGTCGTCGGCGGATCGGCGTGCCGCGGCCGGTTGCCGTCGTGCCCGGGGCCCGTTGTCGGCGGGTTGTCAGGGGAGGCCCGCCGGTGAGTCCACGCAGAGGCCGATGACCGGCACGCACAGGCCCGGGTCGTGCGGTTTCTCCGGCTCTTCGGGCTTGGGCGCCGGGGCCGGCGCGGTCCGGCTCGGTGGTGCGGACGGAGCATGGGTCGGGCGCTGGGCGTCGCCGTCCGGTGAGGCCGTCGGAGCCGGGTTGGGGCGGTTCGGCGTGTCGGGGATGGTCGTGGCGGCGGGGGCCGCGGTCGTGCCGGTCGCAGGGGCGCCGGTCGTAGCGGTGATGGCGCCGGTCGTCGTGCCCGGGGAGGGGCGTGCTCCCTGGGTGACCGGCGAGGGGGTCAGGCCGCCGAGGGCCGTGGGCGAGGAGGGGCTCGCGTCGGGGACGGCCGGGGAGGCCGCCACCGCCCCGGAGGCGTCGTCGGTGGCGGTGCCGACCGGATCGCGGCGGGGCTCGGCCTGGAGGGGGCCGGTGTCGGCGCCCGGGCCGGAGGTCAGGCGCAGGAGGCTCAGGGCGCCCGCGGCGAGGGCGAGGCCGCCGGCGGCGATCAGGACCCCCCGCGGGCGGGGCTTGCGATGGCGCCCTCGGACACGGGGGTGGAAGAAGCCGGTCTCGGCGGGGGCCGTCTCGCGGGGCGCGTGCAGCTCACGCCGGTGCGGTGCCGTGGCGGCATCGGTGGGCGCGGGCCGTTCGCTTCGGCGCGGTGGCGTGGCGGCCTCGTGCGGTGAGGCCTCGCTTCGGTGAGGTGCCCTGATGCCCTCACGAGGCGCGGGCGACTCACGACGATGCGGTGGCGGCGTGGCTTGACGGGGCGCGGGCTCGGGCCGGTGCGGTGCCGTGGCGGCTCTGATGGCCCCTCGCGGCCTCGTCGGCGTGTTCGTCTTCATCGCGGTCCCTCCCCGAAACGGTCCCTCCCCGCGGCACCTGCGCCCCCTGCGCGCCGTGGGGGAACGCACGCTATGCGCTCCCATGGGCGGTTGGGCCACAGTTGGGGTGATGTCACTCGAACGGGTGGACGGGGGGTGGTGGAAGCAGGGCGAGTCCGCCCTTTCGCGGGCCGGGTGCGGCTGCGATGATCGAACCGTCGACCTTGTTAACCCGCGTTAACCGGAGGGTGTCATGAGTGAGGAACGGTTCGGGGACTTCGTGCTGGTGCGGCGGCATGAGCAGGGGCATGTCGCGGAGCTCGTCCTCGACCGGCCCAAGGCCATGAACGCGGTGTCGACGGAGATGGCGCGGTCCATCGCCGGGGCCTGTGCGGCGCTGGGCGAGGACCGGGACGTACGGGCGGTCGTGCTGACCTCGACGCATGAGCGGGCCTTCTGTGTCGGAGCGGACCTGAAGGAGCGGAACTCCTTCAGCGACGCGGATCTGCTGCGGCAGCGGCCGGTGACGCGGGGGGCGTACACCGGTGTGCTGGAGCTGCCGGTGCCGACGGTGGCGGCGGTCCACGGGTTCGCCCTCGGCGGCGGATTCGAGCTGGCGCTGGCGTGCGACGTGATCGTGGCGGACCGGACGGCGGTGGTCGGGCTGCCGGAGGTGTCGGTCGGGGTGATCCCCGGCGGCGGGGGCACGCAGTTGCTGCCGCGGCGCGTCGGGGCGGCCCGGGCGGCCGAGCTGATCTTCTCCGCGCGGCGGGTGGAGGCCGTCGAGGCGGGCGAGTTGGGGCTGGTCGATCAGCTGGTCGAGGAGGGGCGGGACCGGGAGGAGGCGCTGACCCTGGCGGCACGGATCGCCGGGAACTCGCCGGTGGGCCTGCGGGCCGCGAAGCGGGCCTTGCGGCTCGGGCAGGGGCTGGACCTGAGGGCCGGGCTGGAGGTCGAGGACGCCGCGTGGCGGGCGACGGCCTTCTCGGGTGACCGGGCGGAGGGCGTCGCGGCCTTCAACGAGCGGCGCAAGCCGCAGTGGCCCGGGGAGTGAGCCGAGGGCCGGTTGCCCGGTGCACGACCCCGGGGTCTCGGCTTCGCTCCGGCAGGTGACAGCTCCGTGGCCGGGAATCGCCGGAGCCGCGGAGTCGCCCGGCGGCGCGACCGCCTACAGCACGGACGGCTCCCTTGTGAATGCTGCCCACCTCCTGTGAACCCCCGTCCTCCCCGTTCGCCCCGTCAAGAGAACGGTTTGGCTGAAAACTCCCTAGCCTGGAGTGATGGGTGAGGACAGACGGCTCGCGGCCGTCGTCGCGTTGGCTCAGGGGATGGCGGCCGCGCACGGGTCACGTGAGGCGTGGCGCGCGGCGGCCGCAGGGGCGCGCCGGGCGCTGGGCGGGAGTTTCGCCGCGCTGTCGGTGTGGGAGCGCGAGCTCGGGCGGCTGCGGGTCCTGGTGAACGTGGGCGAGCTGGCCGAGGGGGAGGAGGAGTTCCCGGAGGACGAGGCCTACCCGGTCCACCAGTTCGCGGAGATCACCGAGTTTCTGCACGAGCAGTGGGCCGGTGGCGGGGAGCCCGACGCGTGGGTGGAGACCGCCGAGGGGCCCGGCGCCGGACGGCCGGGGTACTGCCACCAGCGGGTCGCCGCCCTGCGCCGCCGCGGCCGCGGCTGCTGCGTGGTCGCGCCCATCGTGCTGCACGGGCGGGCCTGGGGCGAGCTGTATGTCGCCCGTCCGGCCGGTGAGGCCGTCTTCGGGCGGGCCGACGCCGACTTCGCCACCGTGCTGGCCTCGGTCGTGGCGGCCGGCCTCGCCCAGACCGAGCGGCTGGAGGAGGTCCGGCGGCTCGCCTTCACCGACTCCCTCACCGGACTCGCCAACCGGCGTGCCGTGGACGTACGCCTGGAGCAGGCGATCGAGCGGCACCGCCGGGACGACGCCGTGGTCAGTCTCGTCGTCTGCGATCTGAACGGGCTCAAGCGGGTCAACGACACCCATGGGCACGCCGCCGGCGACCGGCTCCTGGAGCGGTTCGGTTCGGTGCTGTCGCTGTGCGGGGCCATGTTGCCGGGGGCGCTGGCCGCGCGGCTGGGCGGGGACGAGTTCTGTCTGCTCGCGGTCGGGCCGCCCGCCGACCAGGTCGTGAAGGCGGCCAACGAACTGTGCCGCAGGGCTGCCGAGTTGGAGCTCGGGGACGGGGTGGCCTGCGGGGTCGCCTCCACCGAGGACCCGATCGGGCCGGTGCGCTCGGCCCGTCGACTGTTCCGGCTCGCCGACGCCGCCCAGTACCGGGCCAAGGCCGAGCGGGCGGTCAGGCCGGTCGTCGCGGGGCGGGCCGGGCCCGACGATCCCGTCCTGCGGCTCGCCGACGAGCCGTCCCAGGAGGCCGGCGGTGAACGCCGGCGGTTCCGGGGCCGACACGCGCCCTGACACCGCCCGCGCCCCGGCCCCGCCCGCTTCCCGACCCGCGCCCCGGTCCCGCCCGCTTCCCCGCGCCCCGGTCCCGCCCACGCCCCGCACCCGGCCGATCCCGACCGCACCGCCCGCCCCCGAGCCCGCCCACGCCCCGCACTCGGCCGATCCCGCCCGAGTCCCGCACGCGCCCCGATGCCTCGCGCGCCCTGCACCGGAACGCACTCCGTCTCCGGCCCCGGCGGTGTGACGCATTCGGTAAGGGGTGAACGCCGCCCCCAGTGGTGACATCATCGAATTCACTGCGTACGCTCCTGAATATGGATATGCACACTGTGGTGGTGGGGACGTCCGGGACGACGGCGTCCGACGTGCTCGCCGTGGCGCGCGGCGGCGCCCGCGTCGAGCTCTCCGAGGAGGCCGTGGCCGCCCTCGCCGCGGCCCGCGAGATCGTGGACGCGCTGGCGGCCAAGCCGGACCCCGTGTACGGCGTGAGCACCGGCTTCGGCGCCCTGGCGACCCGGCACATCAGCCCGGAGCTGCGCGCGCAGCTGCAGCGCAACATCGTCCGCTCGCACGCCGCCGGAATGGGCCCGGCCGTGGAGCGCGAAGTCGTCCGCGCCCTGATGTTCCTGCGGCTGAAGACCGTCTGCTCGGGGCACACCGGCGTACGCCCCGAGGTCGCGCAGACCATGGCCGACCTCCTCAACGCCGGGATCACCCCGGTCGTGCACGAGTACGGCTCCCTCGGCTGCTCCGGCGACCTCGCGCCGCTGTCCCACTGCGCCCTCGCGCTGATGGGCGAGGGCGACGCCGAGGGCCCCGACGGTGTCGTACGCCCGGCCGCCGAACTCCTCGCGGCGCACGGCATCCGGCCGGTCGAACTGCGTGAGAAGGAGGGCCTGGCCCTCCTCAACGGCACCGACGGCATGCTCGGCATGCTGGTGATGGCCCTGGCCGACCTGGACACGCTCTACCGGTCCGCCGACGTCACCGCCGCCCTGTCCATGGAGGCCCTGCTCGGCACCGACAAGGTCCTCGCCCCCGAGCTGCACGCCATCCGGCCGCACCCCGGCCAGGCCGCCAGCGCCGCCAACATGCTGGCCGTGCTGAAGGGCTCGGGTCTGACCGGGCACCACCAGGACGACGCCCCGCGCGTGCAGGACGCCTACTCGGTGCGCTGCGCCCCGCAGGTCGCCGGCGCAGGCCGGGACACCATGGCCCACGCCCGGCTGGTCGCCGACCGCGAGCTGGCGTCCGCCGTGGACAACCCCGTCGTCCTGCCCGACGGCCGGGTCGAGTCCAACGGCAACTTCCACGGGGCGCCCGTCGCCTACGTCCTGGACTTCCTGGCCGTCGCCGCCGCCGACCTCGGCTCGATCGCCGAGCGGCGCACCGACCGGCTGCTCGACAAGAACCGCAGCCACGGCCTGCCGCCGTTCCTCGCCGACGACGCCGGTGTGGACTCGGGCCTGATGATCGCTCAGTACACGCAGGCCGCGCTGGTGAGCGAGCTGAAGCGGCTCGCCGTACCGGCGTCGGCCGACTCGATCCCGTCCTCCGCCATGCAGGAGGACCACGTCTCGATGGGGTGGTCGGCGGCGCGCAAGCTGCGCACGGCCGTCGACAACCTCACGCGCGTGATCGCCATCGAGTTCTACGCCGCCGCGCGCGCGGTGGAGTTGCGCGAGGGGCTGACCCCGGCGCCCGCGACGCGGGCGGCCATCGACGCCGCACGGGAGGCAGGAGTCGAGGGGGCCGGACCGGACCGGTTCCTCGCGCCCGACCTCGCCGCGGCGGACGCGTTCGTGCGCGCCGGGCGGCTGCTGGCCGCGGTGGAGAAGGTCACCGGGCCGCTCCAGTAGGGCAACCGGGGCCCTGCTCTTGAGGCGGGGCCCCGCCTCAACGGCCGTCAGAAACCGAGGCGTTCCCGGCGTACCGAGTACACGACGAACCCGGCGCCCAGCGTCAGGCAGAAGGTCCCGCCGATCACGTACGGCGTGCTGTCGAAGGTGCCGGTGTCGGCGAGGCGCGCGCCGGTGACGGAGGCGTCGGCGGTCGTGGCCGCGATCCGGGCCTGCTCCGTGACCTGCGGCGACGGGCTCGTCGAGACCGCGTCTCTCACCGGGGAGTCCGGCGTCGCGTTCGCGGACGGGACGAACCACATGGCGCCCAGCAGGGACGCCGCGGCGGTGGCGGTCAGCAGCGGGCGGCGAGCGGATGACACGGAATATCGATCCCCTTGTGACGTCGGCGAATTGGCCGTGTGGGGCGATGTTAGTGAAAGTCGCGGGTCACGGGAAAGTCACGGGAGGACCTGGACGTACGCTCCCGCCATGAGCGCACCAGAGACATCACGATTTGTACGGCTTCGGGTGGAACTCGTTCTCGAGGTCGGCGACGCGGACGCGGTCACCAAGTCCGCGCTGCGCCGGATCGCGGGCGAGGAAGGGATGCCGGCGGCGGAGCGGGCCCACGCCGAGAGCGCTGTGACGGAAGACACGGCGGAGGCCCTCGCGTACCTCGTGGACCCGTTCGACCTGGTCAGCGAGGTGCCCGGGGTGGAGCTCCAGCAGGCCTCCTGGAGCAGTGAGCGGGTCGACTACGACCCCGAGTCGCCGGACTGGGACCTCGACGAGGATGATGGCGAGGACGGCGACGGCTGAACCGTCCGGGAACTCGTGACCCCGGGTGGCAACCGCCGCCCGGGGTTTTGGCGTCTCATGCGACGCACCGACCGCACCCGTATCGCCGGCACCGTCCGTCACGGACGTGGTGATCCCCACACCCGCGCGATCTGGGGAACCGGACGAGCCACCCGTAGCGTTGAGAGTTCCGGATGAGGACTCACGAGTCCCGGCGGGGGCACTCAGTGGTGACGGGGCACTGGTGGTGACGGGGACACTCGGGGTTTTGGGGAAATCGGCAACGATGGAGAAGCGTGTGATGACGGTCAGTAAGCGGCGCAAGGGCCTGACGGTCGCGTCCGCACTGCTCGGCGGAGTGCTGGTGCTCTCGGCTTGTTCGGGTGGCGACGACGACGCCTCCGGGGGCGGCGGCGACAGCTCCCAGTCGAAGGTCGACGAGGCTGCGGCGAAGAAGACCTCCGAGGCCCAGATCAAGATCACGCCCGAGGACGGCTCGGACAACGCCTCCATCAACAACTCCGCCGCCGTCACCGTGAGCAAGGGGACGCTCACGGACGTGAAGATGACGACGAACGAGGGCAACGAGGTCAGCGGCCAGATATCCGCGGACAAGAAGAGCTGGAAGCCCAGCACGCAGCTGGAGCGGTCCACCACCTACAAGCTGGCGGCCGAGGCGAAGGACTCCGACGGTCGCGTCGCCCATGAGAACGCCTCGTTCACCACGGTCTCCCCGGCCAACAGCTTCATCGGCAACTTCACGCCGGACGACGGCACCACCGTGGGCGTCGGCATGCCGGTGTCGATCAACTTCGACAAGGCGATCACCAACAAGGCCGCGGTCCAGAAGGGCATCAAGGTCAGCACGACCGGCGGCCAGGAGGTCGCCTGCCACTGGTTCAGCGCCAACCGCATGGACTGCAGGCCCGAGGACTACTGGAAGGAAGGCTCCACCGTCACGCTGAAGCTCGCGCTCGACGGTGTCGAGGGAGCCAAGGGCGTCTTCGGCGTCCAGCAGAAGACGGTCACCTTCAAGATCGGCCGCAACCAGGTCTCGTACGTCGACGCGAAGACCAAGCAGATGAAGATCACGCAGGACGGCAAGGTCGTCCGCAAGATCCCGATCTCCGCCGGCTCGCCCGAGAACAAGACCTACGAGGGCATCATGGTGATGTCCGAGAAGTTCAAGGAGACGCGCATGAACGGCGCGACCGTGGGCTTCACGGACGACGACGGCAAGGGCGAGTACGACATCAAGGACGTGCCGCACGCCATCCGCCTCTCCAGCTCCGGCACGTTCATCCACGGCAACTACTGGGGCGCGAAGTCCATCTTCGGCAGCGTGAACACCAGCCACGGCTGCGTCGGCCTCCAGGACGCCAAGGGCGCCAACGACCCGAACACCCCGGGCGCGTGGTTCTTCAAGAACTCGATGCTCGGTGACGTGGTGGTCGTCGAGAACACCGGCGACAAGACGGTCGCGCCGGACAACGGCCTCAACGGCTGGAACATGAGCTGGGCCGACTGGAAGGCCGGCTCGGCGGTCTGACGGCGCGTCGATTCTCACCGTTCGGCTGACGAAAGGCCGCCGCCCACCCCTCGTCCGGGGTGGGCGGTGGCCTTTCCGGCTGTTCTCATCCACCTCTTATGCGTGGCTCAAGCCCTCATCACAGACCGCCCCTAGCTTGCGGCCATGTTCTTCACCTATCTGAGGCGCGAGTTGCGCCGCCGCAGAAAGGCGGCCCTCGTCGTCGCCTCCGGACTGGCGCTGGGTATCGCGCTGGTCATCGTCGTGACGTCCATGTCCGCCGGTATGGGCAGGGCGCAGGACAAGGTCCTCCAGTCGCTGTACGGGCTCGGCACGGACATGACCGTCACCAAGGCCGCGGCACCCGCCGCGAGCAGCTCCGAGCGGCCGCGCTTCAAGTTCGACGCCCAGGACGACGGCTCGACCGGTGAGCAGAGCAGCGACCGCGTCATGGTGCGGGGTTTCGAGACGCTGGCGAGTTCGACCGTGGGCAAGGTCGACACGCAGAGCGGCGTCGCCGACGCCGTGGGCGGGCTGAGCCTCCAGGTCGTCAAGGTCAGCGGTGCGTTCACGCGGGGCCGGTTCGAGCAGGGCGGGAGCGGCGGTGAGCAGGGCCGCGGCCGGGGCGGGGCCCTGCCCTCGCCGCAGGGCCGGGTCCAGGGCGGTGGCGCCGACTTCGACGTCAACAACTACTCGGTCTACGGCACCGACGTCACCAAACCGGCCCTCGGCCCGCTGACCTCCTCGAAGATCACCAGCGGCCGTACGTTCACGACGGCCGAGACGGACGCGAAGGTCGCCGTCGCGGACTCGGCGTACGCCAAGGAGAAGAAGCTCAAGGCCGGCTCCACGGTCACCATCAAGGGCAGCACCTTCAAGGTGATCGGCATCGCCACGGCCGACAGCGGGGACGCGGCCGCGAACCTCTACGTCCCGCTGAAGCAGGCTCAGACGCTGGCCGGCGCCAAGGACGAGGTCACCACGATCTACGTCAAGGCCACCGATTCCCAGCGGATCGCCGGCGTCAAGTCGGAGATCCGGAAGAACATCCCGGGCACGACGGTCACCACCTCCGCCGACCTCGCCGACACCGTCTCCGGCTCCCTGTCCACGGCTTCCTCCCTCGCCGCGAGTGTCGGCAAGTGGCTCTCGATCGCGGTACTCGTGGCCGCGTTCCTCGTGGCGGGCCTGCTGACGTCCTCGGCGGTCTCCCGGCGGGTCCGCGAGTTCGGCACGCTCAAGGCGCTGGGCTGGAAGTCGAGCCGGGTGACCCGGCAGGTGGTCGGAGAGGCGGTCGTCAACGGCCTGGTGGGCGGAGCGCTGGGGATCGCGCTGGGACTGGCGGGAGCGTACGCCGTGACAGCCGTCAGTCCCACGCTGCAGGCGCAGTTGGGCGGGGGTGGGGCCGGTGGCGGCGGCTTCGGGGGCTTCAGAGGCGGTCCCGGCCGTGAGACGGCGGGGAGGACCCTCGACGTCGCCCTCACCGCACCGGTCGCCCTGACGACGATCGTGCTCGCGGTGGGCCTCGCCGTCGCGGGCGGCTTGATCGCCGGTGCTTTCGGAGGCTGGAGGGCTTCGCGACTCCGGCCCGCGGATGCACTACGCCGAGTCGAGTAGTGGCCCATCCAGGAGGCGGGGCCGTACCGATGCGCGGCTCCGCCGCGTGAGCGCGACCAGCCCCCACGACACGCACCCGAAAGACGATCCAGGAGCCCAGCCATGTACGAACTAAGAGCTGTCACCAAGCACTACACCCGTTCCAAAGACACCGTCCAAGCCCTCGACGGCATCGACCTCACCATCCCCGACGGCGACCGGCTGGTCATTCAAGGCCCCACCGGCGGCGGCAAATCCACCCTGCTTCAGATGCTCGGCGGCCTGGACCGCCCCACCTCCGGCCAAGTCGTCCTGGACGGCACCGATCTCGCCGCACTGCCGGAGGCGCGACTGACCCGGGTCAGGAGCGAAAGCATCGGCTTCGTCTTCCAGTCCTTCAACCTCATCCCGACGCTCACCGCGCAGGAAAACGTGGAGACCGCCCTCGTCCCCCTCGGCGTGAAACCGAAACAGCGGCGCGAACAAGCCGCCGAGGCACTGAAGTCGGTCGGCCTCGGCGAGCGCCTCGCCCATCTGCCCGGCGAAATGTCCGGCGGCCAGCAACAGCGCGTGGCCATCGCCCGGGCCCTGGTGAAACAGCCGAAGGTGCTCCTCGCCGACGAACCCACCGGAAATCTCGACGAATCCATGCGCGACGAGATCATGGACGTGCTCGAACGCATGTGGGAGGAGCTCGGTCTCACCTTCGTGATGGTCACCCACGACTCGGCGATAGCGCAGAAGGCACCGCGCCTGGCGACGATCCGCAAGGGCCGGATCACTGTCAAGGAGAACGCGCGTGCGTAACCACGCGACCCTGTAACGGAGTTCCGACGGCCGTGTAACAGTCGGCCGACGGATTTCTTACCTTCCTCTCATCTATTGAGCACCTGATCACCCCTCGGCATACTGCGTATTCCGGGGGGTGTACGTGCATGCGTACGAGACCACCCCCGGCCGGGTGAACGGGGAATTCGCCCGGTTCTTCTGCAAGGGGGAAACTTGCACAGACAAGTGAAAAGGGCATGCGCGGCCACGGTCGCCACAGCGGCCGCCGTGGCCCTGGCGGCGGGCATGACCAGCCCGGCGTCGGCCAACGGCGAACAGGCGGCAGCGGCCGCCAAGCCGGCGTCCCTGACCGCCAAGCACCGCATCACACTGATCACCGGCGACCGGGTCGTCCTGGACGCCAAGGGCCGTGTCATCGGCCTGGAGCACGCCAAGGGCCGTGAGAACGTACCCGCCCAGATCCGCAAGGTCGACGGCCACACCCTCGTCATCCCGGCCGACGCCGCACGCCTGGTCGCCACGGGCAAGCTCGACCAGCGGCTCTTCGACGTCACCGAGCTGAACAAGTCCGCGACGCGCAAGGCCCAGAAAAAGGGCCTGAAGGTCATCGTCGGCTACCAGGGCAGTGCCGCGGCCACCAAGGCCGACGTGCGTGACGCCGGCACCCTGAGCCGCACGCTGAAGACCGTGAACGCGGACGCGGTGCAGACACCGCAGAAGGACACCCCCGAACTCTGGGATGCGGTCACCAACGGCGAGAAGACCGCCGCCGGGATCGCGCACGTCTGGCTCGACGGCGTCCGCAAGGCCAGCCTCGACAAGTCCGTCCCGCAGATCGGCGCGCCCAAGGCGTGGTCGGCGGGCTTCGACGGCAAGGGCGTCAAGATCGCCGTCCTGGACACCGGTGTCGACGCCACCCACGACGACCTCAAGGGGCAGGTGATCGGCGCCAAGAACTTCACCACCACGCCCGACACCTCCGACAAGGTCGGCCACGGTACGCACGTCGCCTCCATCGCGGCCGGCACCGGCAAGAAGTCCGGCGGCAAGTACAAGGGCGTCGCGCCCGGCGCGAAGATCCTCAACGGCAAGGTCCTCGACGACGGCGGCTTCGGCAGCGACTCCGAGATCGTCGCCGGCATGGAGTGGGCAGCCGCCGAGGGCGCCGACGTCATCAACATGAGCCTGGGCGGCGGCGACACGCCCGCCGTCGACCCGATGGAAGCGGCGGTGAACAAGCTCTCCGAGGAGAAGGGCGTCCTGTTCGCCATCGCGGCCGGCAACGAGGGCGACTTCGGCGAGCAGACCATCGGCTCCCCGGGCAGCGCCGCCGCGGCCCTGACCGTCGGCGCGGTCGACGACAAGGACAAGCTCGCCGACTTCTCCAGCCGCGGCCCCGGCATGGACGGCGCCCTCAAGCCCGACGTGACCGCGCCCGGCGTGGACATCACCGCGGCCTCCGCCCCGGGCAACCAGATAGCCCAGGAGGTCGGCGAGAAGCCGGCCGGTTACATGACGATCTCCGGTACGTCGATGGCGACCCCGCATGTGGCGGGCGCGGCGGCCATCCTCAAGCAGCAGCACCCGGACTGGAAGTACGCCGAGTTGAAGGGCGCCCTCACCGGCTCCACCAAGGGCGGCAAGTACACCCCGTTCCAGCAGGGTTCGGGCCGGATCCAGGTCGACAAGGCCATCACGCAGTCCGTGATCGCCGATCCCGCCTCGGTGAGCTTCGGTGTGCAGCAGTGGCCGCACACCGACGACAAGCCGGTCACCAAGGAGCTGACGTACCGCAACCTCGGTACGAAGGACGTCACGCTGAAGCTCGCGTCGACGGCCACCAACCCGAAGGGCCAGGCCGTCCCGGCCGGCTTCTTCAAGCTCGGCGCCACCTCGGTGACGGTCCCGGCCGGCGGCAAGGCCTCCGTGCCGTTCACCGTCGACACCAAGCTGGGCGGCACGGTCGACGGCGCGTACTCGGCGTACGTGACGGCGACGGGCGACGGCCAGACCGTCCGCACGGCGGCGGCGGTGCAGCGCGAGGTCGAGTCGTACGACGTGACGCTGAAGTTCCTCGACCGTGACGGCAAGGCGGCGAAGAACTACAGCGCCGACCTGACCGGCATCGCCGGCCTGGGCAAGGGCAAGGAGGCCATGCCGTACGACGAGGACGGCACGGTCACCGCCCGCCTTCCCAAGGGCACCTACATCCTCAACACGAGCGTCTTCGTGGGCGACGACCCGCAGACGTTCGAGGGTGTCGACTGGCTCGCCCAGCCCAAGCTGAACCTCACCAAGAACACGACGGTCACGCTGGACGCCCGCAAGGCCAAGCCGGTGGACATCACCGTCCCGGCCACGGGCGTCACGTCGGAGTTCGCCTCGGCCGACTACACGGTGGAGACCGATGACACCAGCTACGGCTTCGGCTGGTGGCTGGACTCCTACGACAAGTTCCGCAGCGCCCACGTCGGCCCGCAGATCACCGACGGTTCGGTGACCCAGCAGTGGGACGGCCACTGGTCCAAGGGCGACAAGGAGGAGTACGACGTCATCGCCGGCGGCCCGGTCAAGCAGCTCGCCACCGGTTTCACCAAGCACTACAAGGCGAGCGAGCTCGCCACGGTGAAGGCCGGCCTCGGCGCCTCGGCGAGCGGCAAGAAGGGCGCGATCAACGCGGTGGGCTGGATGCCGTGGAGCTCCAGCGCCTCCTCGATCGGCATCCCGCAGACCCTGCCCGGGACCCGGACGCTGCACCTGTCCGCCCAGGGCGGCGTGCGGTGGCAGCTCGAGTTCAACCAGGCCGGCGGCGTGGACGCGGACGGCTTCCCGGTCGACGAGGCCGCCTACGAGATGGGCACGCACAAGTTCGCCGCCGGCAAGAGCTACTCCAAGACCGTCAACACGGCCGTCTTCGGTCCGCGCCTGACCGGCGACTTCGGGGTCATCCGTGAGGGCAACCAGATCTACGGTTCCCTGCCGCTGTTCGCCGACGGCAAGGGCAACGTGGGCTACTCGAAGTTCTCCGCGGTGAACACGACCCTCTACCGCAACGGCACCAAGGTCGGCAGCAACGACGACCCGCTGTTCGGCGAGAAGCAGTTCAAGGTCCCGGCCGGTGACGCCGAGTACAAGCTGACGACGTCGGTCAAGCGCAGCGTCAAGGTCGCGGCGGCCTCCACCCGTGTCGACGCGAGCTGGACGTTCCGCTCGAAGAAGGCCGACTCCATCACCAAGCTGCCCGTCTCCACGGCCCGCTTCCTCGCGACCACGGATCTGGGCAGCAAGGCCCCGGCCGACAAGACCGTCAAGGTCCCGGTCACCGTCGAGGGCGCGGCCAAGGGCAGCAACCTGAAGTCGCTGTCGGTGTACGTCTCGTACGACTACGGCAAGACCTGGAAGAAGCTCACCGTCAAGGACGGCAAGGTGAGCGTCAAGAACCCGGCGAAGGGCAAGGGCATCTCCTTCCACGCCAAGATCGCCGACAAGAAGGGCAACAAGTCGACGATCTCGATCTACAACGCGTACTACGGCAAGTAGCACGCGTGGCAAGCAAGCAGTGACGCAGGCGCGTTGACGGCCCGCCGGGAGCTTCGGCTTCCGGCGGGCCCGTCTCGTCAGTAGGGTCCTCGCATGACCGCCGCAGTGACCGCCATGATCACCGCCGTGGTGGGCGTCCTCGGCACGCTCTTCGCGCCGGTGCTCGGCCAGCGGCTCTCCGCCCGGCAGCGGGACGAGGAGACCCGGGCCGAGGAGCGGCGGCGGCGCTTCGAGGAGCGCAGGGACGCGTACACGGCGATGAACAGGGCCTCACGTCAGTTCCACACGCTGTTGAAGGACGCCCTGCACCGCCTCCGCGACGGGGTGTACGGCGATGCCGAGCGCGACCAGCTCGAAGAGACCCGGCGCGACTACCGGGACCGGTACGCCGAGGCCCAGATGATCGTGCCGGAGCGCATCCTCGATGCCTCACGGTCCGTGAACGAGGTCCTCGCGGGCATCGACGCCGCGGTCAAGCGGCTCGACCGGGGCGTGGCCCGGGACGGCGAAAGCGCGCAGGCGGCTCTTCGCGAGCTGAAGGAGGCCGAGCCGAGGCTGTCCGCGATGCGGAGGCTGATGCGGGAGGACCTCGGCGTACCGGACTGAGACGTCGGCCCGCTCACTCCGACGGCGTCGAAGCCCTGGCCCCGGAGCGGGTCGCGTCCGCCCCCCAGCTCGCCAGCAGCCGCAGAGCCTCCGCCGACGGGGTGTCCGGGTCCGCGTGGTAGGTGACCAGGGACTGCTCCGCGTCGTCGACCAGGCGGAACGTCTCGAAGGAGAGGGTCATGTCGCCGACCAGGGGGTGGCGCATGCGCTTGACGCCGTAGCTCTTCTCCTTGACGTTGTGGGCGGCCCACAGGCGGCGGAAGTCCTCGCTCTTCACCGACAGTTCACCCACCAGCGCCGACAGCCGCGGGTCGTCCGGGTGGCAGCCCGCGTCCATGCGCAGGTAGCCGACCATGTCCGCCGCCTTCTGCTCCCACTCCAGGTACAACTCGCGGTACTCCGGCCGCAGGAACACCATCCGCGCCCAGTTCCGCTCCTGGGCCGGCACCTCCGACCAGTCGCCGAAGAGGGCCGACGCCATCCGGTTCCAGGCCAGGATGTCGGAGCGGCGTCCGACGATGTACGCCGGGACGCTCTCGATCGAGTCCAGCAGATGCCGCAGCGTGGGCCGCACCTGCTGGTTGCGTGCCACCGGCTTCTTCTTGTGCTGCTTCGGCTTCGCCAGATGCGTCAGGTGCGCGTGCTCGGCGTCGCTCAGCCGCAGGGCGCGCGCGATCGCGTCCAGCACCTCTGCCGAGACGTTGCGGCCGTTGCCCTGCTCCAGCCGCGTGTAGTACGCCACGGACACCCCGGCCAGTTGCGCGAGCTCCTCGCGGCGCAGCCCGGGCACCCGCCGCCGTCCGAAGTCGGGCAGCCCCACGTCCTCGGGCTTCAGCCGGGCCCGCCGGGTGCGCAGGAACTCGCTGAGCTCGGCACGCCGGTCCAGGCCGCCACCGGCCGTCTGTGCGGGTTCGGGCTGTTCGTCCATGCGTTCCAGTATTCACGGTCGTACGCACACGAGCCTGACCCCGCCAGTGGTACGCACCGTGTGCGTACGCAAAACCGTGGTCTGGGTGAGCAGGCTCGAATCGGGCACGCTGGTGATCGTGCCCGGCCAGAAGATCCAGAAGGCAGCCGGGCACACAACCCCCGCAAGGAGAACCCCCGGCATGACCACTGTTGCTGCGTACGCCGCTCCCGCTCCCAAGGCTCCGCTGGAGCGCACCACCATCGAGCGCCGCGAGGTCCGCGAGTTCGACGTCCTGATCGACATCAAGTTCGCCGGCATCTGCCACTCCGACATCCACCAGGCCCAGGAGGGCTGGGGTGAGGCGATCTTCCCGATGGTCCCCGGCCACGAGATAGCCGGTGTCGTCTCCGCGGTCGGCCCGGGCGTCACGAAGTTCGCCGTCGGTGACCGTGTGGGCGTCGGCTGCATGGTCGACTCCTGCCGCGAGTGCGAGAACTGCAAGGACGGACGCGAGCAGTACTGCGTCAAGGGCAACGTCCCGACGTACAACGGAATCGGCCACGACGGCGAGCCCACCTACGGCGGCTACGCGCAGAACGTCGTCGTCGACGAGAACTTCGTCGTCCGCATCCCCGACGGCCTCTCCCTCGACGTCGCCGCGCCGCTGCTGTGCGCCGGCATCACCCTCTACTCCCCGCTCCGCCGCTTCGGCGCCGGCCCCGGCAGGAAGGTCGCGATCGTCGGCCTGGGCGGCCTCGGCCACATGGGCGTCAAGATCGCCCACGCGCTCGGCGCCGAGGTGACCGTGCTGTCGCAGTCCCTGCGCAAGCAGGAGGACGGCCTGCGGCTGGGCGCGGACCACTACTACGCGACCAGCGACCCGAAGACCTTCGAGGAGCTGGCCGGCACGTTCGACCTGATCGTGTCCACGGTGTCCGCCCCGCTGGACTTCAACGCCTACCTGTCCCTGCTGAAGACCGAGGGCACGCTGGCCAACGTCGGCGCCCCCGAGGAGCCCGTCTCCCTCAACCTCTTCTCGGTGATCGGCGGCGGCAAGACCCTCGCCGGTTCCATGATCGGCGGTATCGCCGAGACGCAGGAGATGCTGGACTTCTGCGCCGAGCACGGCCTCGGCGCCGAGATCGAGCTGATCCGCGGCGACCAGATCAACGAGGCGTACGAGCGGGTCCAGGCCAGCGACGTGCGCTACCGGTTCGTGATCGACACGGCGACGATCTGACCTCGGACCCGGTGTGCGGCAGCCCTGAGGGCCCCGGCCGTGTGCCGGGGCCCTCAGGGCTTTCCTGATGCACGGCGGGCCGCACGCGGGGTACCCGTGGGGGAGTGCACCGCAGGGGTTCGCCGGGTACGTCAGGGGAGGCCCGTCATGACCGTGCAGCTGAACCACACCATCGTCGTCGCCCACGACAAGCGCGCATCGGCCCGGTTTCTGGCCGGGCTCCTGGGGCTCGACGTGAGCCCGCCCTACGGGCCTTTCCTCCCGGTCGAGATCCCCAACGGGGTGACGCTCGACTTCATGGACAGCCCCGGCGCCATCACGCCGCAGCACTACGCCTTCCTCGTCTCGGAGGACGAGTTCGACGAGATCTTCGGCCGCATCCAGGAGGCCGGCCTGACCTACTGGGCGGACCCGTTCCACAGCCGCCCCGGGGAGATCAACCACAACGACGGCGGTCGCGGGGCCTACTTCGACGACCCCGACGGCCACCGCCTGGAGATCATCACGAGGCCCTACGGCAGCGGCGGCTGAACCGCCCGCAGCCCGCCCCCGCCCCCGCTCGTCACATCGTCGCGGCCCCGCCCGTCATACCGGCGAAGGCGACACACCCGGCAGCGCCGACGGAGCGCTGACGAAGCTGACGAAGAGCTGGGGAGCAGTCATGACATCACCGATCCTGGTCACCGGTGGCACGGGCACCCTCGGAGCCCACGTCGTCCCGCTGCTGCGCGCGTCCGGCCACGACGTGCGGATCCTCACCCGGAGCGCCCGACCCGCCGCGGACGGCGTCGAGTACGTCACCGGGGACCTGCTGAAGGGCGACGGCGTCGAGGCCGCCGTCCAGGGTGCCGAGACGGTGCTGCACCTGGCCGGTGGCCCCAAGGGCGACGACCAGGCGACCCGCACTCTGGTGGCAGCCGCGGCCCGGGCCGGCGTACGGCACCTGGTCTACGTCTCGGTCATCGGCGCCGACCGGATCCCGCTGGCCTGGATGCGGACGAAGCTGGAGTCGGAGCGGGCTGTCGCCGAGTCGGGCATCCCGTGGACGACCCTGCGCGCGGCCCAGTTCCACGACCTCACGCTGACCATGGTCGAGAAGATGGCGAAGCTGCCGGTCTTCCCGGTCCCCGGTGGCCTCCGGCTCCAGCCGGTCGACTCCCGCGAGGTCGCCGCCCGCCTCGCGGAGCTGACCCTCGGCGCCCCCTCCGGCCTGGTCCCGGATCTGGCCGGGCCGCACCTGTACGACCTCGCCGCCCTGGCCCGCCCCTACCTCTGCCTGCGCGGCAGGCGCCGCCCGATGCTGCCGGTGCGCGTCCCCGGGAAGGCGGGGCGCGCGTACCGGGCGGGGGAGAACCTGGCGCCGGCGGGGGCGGAGGCGGGGAAGCGGACGTGGGAGGAGTTCCTGGCGGAGAGGCTGGGCTAGGGCGCTTCCCCTGGGCCCGGCCCTACCCGGCGTCCGGCCGGTCCTGGTCCTCGAAGGTCCACACCGCCCGCGACCCCGGGCCGACCACGAGGGCCGAGTGGCCGATCCGTTCCACGTGCCGGTACGACACCGGGTGGTTCAGCGCCATCTCGACCTGCTTGAGGCCCACTCGGTCCAGGGGCACCGAGTCGAACCGGATCGTGGTGCCGCCGCCCTTCGCGAGGACGCCCCCGTCCGGCAGGGACCGGACCGCGAAACCGCCGGCCTTCAGCAGCGGCACCGTTGCGGCGAGGTCGCGTGCGGTCACCGCGAGCCGGATTCCGGTCACGTCCCGCATCAGGTGGTCGCGGTAGGCGTCGGACAGGTAGCGCTCCCGGCCCACGTCACCCGGGTGGGAGGCGGGCTCGGTGTTGCCGCGCGGGTCGGCGAAGTACTCGGGCCGGTACTCCATGGCCCAGGCGCCGAAGAGGTCGTACTCGCCGGTGGTGAGGACGGCGTCGAACCAGGGCACGGGGACGCCGTCGCCGAAGTCGCGCGTCTGCGGGAACTCGACCGGGTCGCTGATCCCGGCCTTCCGCAGCCGCTCGACCACCGGGGGCAGGTCGCCGGCGTGCTCGGTGGACAGGCCCAGGCCGGTGGAGCCGAGCGTGCCGTCCTTGCCCGGTACATCGCCCACTCCGAACAGCTCGAAGTAGGTCTCGCGCCCCATCAGATAGCGGCCGGTCCAGGTCTGCCCACCGGAGCCGGTCGTGGTGCGGACCTGGAAGTTCGCGAAGTCCCGCAGGTAGGAGGAGTGCTCGATGGCGTCCGCGGTCTGCCGGTCGAACACGCCGTAGGCGTGGTTGTAGAACAGCAGTTGCCGCCCGTCCGAGGCCCCGTTCCCCTGTGCCCGTGCCGTGCTCACGCCACCCTGGACCGCCCCCGCGAGGGCCAGAGCGACGACCATGATCAGCTGTAACGCTCGTCTGAGAACCATGCGAGGGAGCGTAGGGCGGGAAGGAACGGTTCCGCTGTGGATGGATCCCTTTGCGGGTCAGGCCTTGGTCAATGGGTCCGCCGGTGGCGGTGATGCCGCCGGTGACGCCGGTGCGGGCTCCTGCCCGCCTTGGTCGAGTCGGAACGGCGGGTACTGGTCCGTCAGCAGCGTGACGTAGGCCGTCACCCGGGCCGCCCAGCGGGCGAGGCCGATCAGGAAGTCGAAGAGGGGCCGCGGGTAGCGGGCGGTGAAGAGCAGGATGACGACGGCGACCAGGGAGAGGAAGGGCAGTAGCCCGCCGCCCCGCCAGTCGTCCCCGCCCCAGCCGCCCCCGACGAACATCGCGACCACGATGTACTGCGGGATCGCCAGCAGCCACCACTTCACCAGGACCAGTCCGCGCGACATCCGCTCGGGATACGCGACGTCGAAGCGCGCCGGGTAGTCGGGCACGTCGGCGAGGGTGAAGGGCGGGTACCGGTCGGTGCCGAGCGCGGTGTGCGCGTAGTAGCCGACCCGCCAGTTCCAGCGCAGCACGCCGACGCTGAAGTCGAAGAGGGGCCGCGGGTAGCGGGCGGTGAACAGGATGGCGAAGAAGGCGATCACGGTCACGACGGTGAACGCGAACCACAGGAACACCAGCACGATGTAGTGCGGGATGGCGAGCAGCCATTTCACCAGCCACATCCACCGGGACAGGCGGGGATCGACGGACGCCTCCAGACGCACGGGTGACGCGGCGACAGCAATCATGGGGCGGGGCTCCTCTCGCCTGCAGACTCGCAAGCGAGGAGGAGCCCCGCGACCCGAGCTGGGCCGTTCGCGCGTCGGTGCGGTCGGGCACCCCAGGGCGGCCGCGGCCGGGCGCTACGACGGGACGGCCGCTCCGGCATCCGGTTCGTCGGCGTCCGGTTCGTCGGCCGCCGCTTCGCCCGCCGGATCGACGAGCTGCTCGCGCACGTAGTTCCACACCACCGCGATCAGCGCGGCCACCGGCACGGCGAGCAGGCTGCCCACGATGCCGGCCAGGTTGCCGCCCAGCGTCACCGCCAGCAGGACGACGGCCGCGTGCAGACCCAGACCACGGCTCTGGATCATGGGCTGGAAGACGTTGCCCTCCAGCTGCTGCACCACCACGATGATCGCCAGCACGATCACCGCGTCCGTCAGACCGTTGGACACGAGCGCGATGAGCACCGCCACGAAGCCGGCGAACAGGGCGCCGATGATCGGCACGAACGCCGAGACGAAGGTCAGCACCGCGAGCGGAAGCACCAGCGGGACACCCAGGATCCACAGGCCGATCCCGATCAGGACGGCGTCGAGCAGGCCGACGGCCGCCTGGGACCGTACGAAGGCCCCCAGGGTGTCCCAGCTCCGCGCGCACACGGTCGGCACGTCGGTGGCGAAGCGGCCGGGCAGCTGACGGGAGAGCCACGGCAGGAAACGCGGGCCGTCCTTCAGGAAGAAGAACATCAGGAAGAGCGCGAGGACGGCGGTGACGACGCCGTTCACCACGGTGCTCACCCCGGTCACGACGGCACCCACCATGCTGCCGACGCCCTCCTGCGCGCGGGAGACCGCGCTGTCGAAGGCCTGGTTGATCTGCGCGTCCCCGATGTTCAGCGGCGGCCCGGCGGCCCACTCGCGCAGCCGCTGTATGCCCTCCACGACACCGTCCGTCAGCTCCCCCGACTGGGATGCCACCGGTACGGCGATCAGCGCCACCACACCCACGGCGACCAGCAGGAACAGCACGGTCACGACCGACGCGGCCAGCGCGGGCGGCCACCCGCGACGGCGCAGCAGCCGGGCCGCGGGCCAGGTCAGCGTGGTCAGCAGCAGCCCGACCACGAGTGGCCACACCACGGACCACATCCGGCCCAGCAACCACACCGCCACGGCGGACATGGCGAGCACCAGCAGCAACTCGGCGGACACCCGCGCGGATGTCCGCAGCGCGGCACGGGACCTGTCGGAATTCAAGGGCGCAGTCACGCAGGCACCCTACGGGCTGACAGGGCACCCGCAGCAGCCCCGTACCTCGGGAACCAACCGTCAGCGCACGGTGTACATGCTGAAGACGTGCAGGGCCGCTTCGATCTGTGCCCGCGTGCGGGGGTTCTCGTCGAGAGAATCACCATGGGCCCTGCCCGCAGTTCAGCGCCAGGGACACGAGTGAAAGGGAAGAGCGATGCGGGGCGACCCCATGGACACACTCGCTGCCGAGCTGGGTGTGCCTGCGGACCAGGTGCGAACGGCTCGAATCCCGGGAGGGGGAGCCCTTTTCGGTTTCCGGTGCGAGCCAGGGGCGTGTCTCGACGTGTGGAGACGCGCACGTGAGCGATACGGATCCACCGGGTTGTGGCCCTTCGTCTCTCACACCTCACCGAGCCGGTGGGAATGGGCGGGCGTAGCCGGCGACAGCCGCGTCGACAAGGGCCGACAGCCGATCGTCGAGAGGCTGATGGAGCTGCAGGCGAACGACCTTCTCACGGAGGCGCAGTGGTTCAGAGGGCCCGAGGCACACCCGGCCCCCGCACGCGACTTCGAAGACCTGGCCCGGCGACTCGCGGATTCCACTCCGGCGGCCGGGGCGCGGGCCCCCAGGTCCGCGCAGTCCCTGCTCGCCACCTTCTTCGCAGAGCCCCCCGAGTGGATCTGCCTCGTCTCCACCGAGGATCCCTCCGGTCTCCCGGAACTCCTGGACGCACCGTTCACGCCGAACCACACGCCGTTCCCCGGCGGGGAAGGACTGTCCTACCGGGACCACGCGAGCGTCCTGCGGGCGTGGCACGACCGCTACGGTGCGGAGATCTTCTACCTCGACACCCACGAGGTGATGCTGTCGGTGGAGCACCCTCCGGCGGCCCCGTCGGAGGCAGCACGGGTCGCGATCGAGCACTACGCCTACTGCCCCGACCTGGACCAGGTCATCGGAGGGTTGCCCGAGGTCGCTGTGCAGGTCCCGACGCGAACCTGGTTCTTCTGGTGGGACTGAGCAACCATCCGCCTGCGGTTCGTTGGCAGCCCGGCCTCGGGTTCATTCCGGTGCGAGCGCGTAGCGCGCCATGATGTCGAAGAGCAGTTCGACACGGCTTCGGACACGGCTGTCCACGGTCCCCTCGACACTCACGGACACCTCGTCGCCGTCCACGGATCGGGCGATGTGGAGATCGACGCGGTCGCGCCCGACGAGGGGGTAGGTGTACCAGGCCGAGCGTGGCTGGTCGTCGTCGGTCTCGGGCAGTGCCGTGTCGACGGCCAACCAGTCGCTGTCGTCGAAGTCGTATTCCACTTCCGCCGCGAGGTACTCGCAGAACGGGCGGAGATTGCCCGACCAGATCCAGCCTGCCGCGACCGTCCTGCTCGGCTGCGTGCCGGGCGATGAGCCGACCACGGTGTTGAGGTCCTCGTACAGACAATCCAGCGAGCGGTGCGTCGGCTCTCCGGCGGGTGTCGTCTCCGTGAGAACCCATCCGGGCATCTGCTGTCGTATGTCAGCGGAGAGGCCGTCGCTGTCCGGGTCCGCCAGGCGGCGCAAGACGCTGAAGGCCATCTCACGGGCAACGTGGCGAGCAAGGCGCCCGAGATCCATCGTGGGATTCGACCCGGTCGCCCCCTCGGCGTCAATGCCGTCGCGGAGGGAGCTGACCGAAGCCGTGTCCCACGCCTCGATGTCTTGCGACAGTGCTCGGAGGAACCGGTACCGAGCCAGCTGAGGAAGGTTCTCCGCGACCTCTGATGCAGCCCAGCCTTGCGGATCGTCAGCGCCGAGAGCCGCAAACAACCGTGTGATCTTCTCGTTGTCGCTCACTTCGAATCAGCCGTCGGCCTTGGCAACACCTATCGGGCAGGACACCCCAGTGCCGCCGATGCCGCAGTAGCCCGCGGGGTTCTTGTCCAGGTACTGCTGGTGGTAGCCCTCCGCCGGGTAGAAGGGGCGGCCCTCCGTCGTGACGATCTCCGTGGTGACGGCGCCGTAGCCGGAGGACGTCAGAACCTTCTGGTACGCCGCGCCGGAGGCCTTGGCGGTGGCCTCCTGGGCGGGGGTGTGGGTGTAGACCGCCGAGCGGTACTGCGTGCCCACGTCGTTGCCCTGCCGGAAGCCCTGCGTCGGGTCGTGCGACTCCCAGAACGTCTTCAGGAGACGCTCGTACGAGACCTGCTCCGGGTCGAAGACCACCCGGACGACCTCGGTGTGGCCGGTCAGGCCCGAGCAGACCTCCTCGTACGTGGGGTTCTCGGTGTGGCCGCCCTGGTAGCCGACGAGGGTCGTCCAGACACCGGCCGGAAGCTGCCAGAACGTGCGCTCGGCTCCCCAGAAGCAGCCGAGGCCGAAGTCGGCGGTCTCCAGGCCCTCGGGGTACGGGCCGAGCAGCGGGTTGCCGAGGACGGTGTGGCGGTCGGGGACCGTGAACGCCGGCTCCGGGCGCCCGGGCAGCGCCTGCTCGGCGGTCGGCAGCTGGGGCGTACGGCTGTGCGGGAACATGCGGTCTCCAATCGGGGCGGCCCCCTCGTCAACGTGGCGCCACCGCCCGGAATTCCGGCAGGTACCGGGCCCGCACGGCGGCCCGGCGGGGTTCAGTGCGGCAGGCTCGCCGGGCTGCCGCCGTTCGCCTCGTAGCCCGCCACCGCCAGGGCCCGGTACACCGCGAACTCCGCCGCCGGGTCGGCGGACAGGGTCCAGGGCAGGGCGCCCACGTGGCCGTCGATGTGCACCAGCTGGTTCATCGCCTCCGCCCAGCGCTCACCGCGAACCAGGAAGAACACCAGCATGTGCCGGACATGGGCCAGCATCGGGTCGTCGGGGCGGGCCGAGTGCACCGCGTGCAGCGCGCCGTGGACCGCCTTCGTGACGACCTCGCTCTGCCAGAAGCTCGCGACGAGCGTCACCTCGGGAAGGTGCTCGAACACCGCGAACAGGGGCATCGCCGAGAGGAGGGAGCCCCGGGGCGCGCGGGCCGCCGCGGCCTCGGCGAACGCGTACGCCTCCGCACGCGAGCCGTGCCACTTCTCGCACCAGTAGTGCACCGCCGCCAGATGCGCCCCCATGTGGGCCGGGGCGCGGTCCAGGATCTTCAGCCAGACCTGCTCGAAGTCCTTCTGGGAGTAGCCGAGGCCGCGGGCCACCGACAGCTCGACGATGTACGGGATCGGGTCACCGGGGGCGAGCAGCGCCGCCTCACCGCACGCCGCCCTCGCCTCCTCCATGATGATCCGGAACTCGTCCGTCCCCGGCGTCGCCGTCCGCCACGCCTGCTGCACCAGGAACTCGGCGTGCACCGCCGCACCGCCCGCGTCCTTGGGCGCCTCGGCCCGCCACACCCGCAGCCACTGCCCGCCCGGCGCCTCGCTCACTCCGCCGGGCCGCCGCGAGAGCTCCAGCGAGGCCGCGCCCGCGAAGGCCTGCACGCGCTGCCAGCGCCGCTCGCCCTCCGTCTCCGTGCCCGCCAGGAGCTGCTGGGCGGCGCGGTGGTCCTGCGTGCGCTGCACGACGTCCAGGACGTCCAGCAGGTCCTGGTCGGGGCCGGGCATGCGGATGTCGAGCTCCTCCTCCAGGGCGAAGCCGTAGTTCGCCGGGTCCGCCGCGTCCGGGTGGTCGGGCGAGACCAGCCCTGTCGCACCACCGCGCTTGCGCCGCAGGAAGGGGAGCAGCACGAAGCCCAGCATGACCAGCGCGATCAGGACCCAGAGAATCTCCATGCGTCAAGCGAACCAGACCGCGCCGACAATTGGCCAACCTGCTCCCGGAACCTGTGGAAAACTCCGGCTCACGCCGCCCCCCGGCACGCGCCGCTCCGGCGCACTACCCTCGGTGCTCATGAGCGACAGGCACATCAGTCAGCACTTCGAGACGCTCGCGATCCACGCGGGCAACACCGCCGACCCCCTGACGGGCGCGGTCGTCCCGCCGATCTACCAGGTCTCGACCTACAAGCAGGACGGCGTCGGCGGGCTGCGCGGCGGCTACGAGTACAGCCGCAGCGCCAATCCCACCAGGACCGCGCTGGAGGAGAACCTCGCCGCCCTGGAGGGCGGCCGCCGCGGGCTCGCGTTCGCGTCCGGGCTGGCGGCCGAGGACTGCCTGCTGCGTACGCTGCTCAGCCCCGGCGACCACGTGGTCATCCCGAACGACGCGTACGGCGGCACGTTCCGCCTGTTCGCCAAGGTCGTCGCCCGCTGGGGCATCGAGTGGTCGGTCGCCGACACCAGCGACCCGGCCGCCGTGCGGGCCGCCGTCACCCCGAAGACCAAGGTCGTCTGGGTGGAGACGCCCTCCAACCCGCTGCTCGGCATCACCGACATCGCCGCCGTCGCGCAGGTCGCACGGGACGCCGGCGCCCGCCTCGTCGTCGACAACACCTTCGCCACGCCCTACCTCCAGCAGCCGCTGTCGCTGGGCGCGGACGTCGTCGTGCACTCGCTGACCAAGTACATGGGCGGTCATTCCGACGTCGTCGGCGGTGCGCTGATCACCGGTGACGCCGGCCTGGGCGAGGAGCTGGCCTTCCACCAGAACGCGATGGGCGCGGTCGCCGGGCCCTTCGACTCCTGGCTGGTGCTGCGCGGCACCAAGACGCTCTCCGTGCGCATGGACCGGCACAGCGAGAACGCGGTCAAGGTCGCCGACATGCTCACCCGGCACGCGCGCGTGACGAGCGTGCTGTACCCGGGCCTGCCGGAGCACCCCGGTCACGAGGTCGCCGCCAAGCAGATGAAGTCGTTCGGCGGCATGGTCTCCTTCCGCGTCGAGGGCGGCGAGGAGGCGGCCGTCGAGGTCTGCAACCGCGCCAAGATCTTCACGCTGGGCGAGTCCCTGGGCGGCGTCGAGTCGCTGATCGAGCACCCCGGCCGCATGACGCACGCCTCCGTGGCCGGATCGGCCCTGGAGGTCCCCGCCGACCTGGTGCGGCTGTCCGTCGGCATCGAGAACGCCGAGGACCTGGTGGAGGACCTTCAGCAGGCGCTCGGCTAGACCGGTACGGCCCCCGGCGGGTCACCAGCCGGTGAGGGGTGGAGTCGTGTCGGACGGCGGCTCCACCCAGGGGCGGGCCGTCAGCGCCCACACCGTGAACGCCACGGCCGCCGCGAACAGCAGCAGCCACAGGAGACGGCGGGCGAGCGTCCTGCGCCGCAGCATGCGGCCACCGCGGCGCACCGCCTCCGTGTGGATCTCGGGAGGCAGAGGCCGCGCCGGCTGCTCCAGGAGCCTGCGCACGGTCGCCTCGCGGTCGTTGCCGCTCATGCCGCTCTCCGCTCGGCCGGGCTCACGGCATCGCCTTCGTGGCCGTCACCGCCGGGGCCGGGCCCCGCGAGCGGTGCAGCAGGGCCGAGGTGGCCCGGTGGCAGATCGCCCGTACGCGCTCCGGGGACAGACCGAGCAGGGCGGCCGTCTGCTCCTCGGCGACACCCTCATGGAGCCGGAGCACCAGGATCAGCCGTTCCTGCGGGGTGAGCGCGGCCAGGGGACTCGCCGGGTGCGGCCGGGCGCGGCCGAGTGCGCCGTGCTGGTGCCAGGCGCCGCGCGCGAAGCGGGTGGCCAGCTGCCGACGGGTGCGGTCGTACGGATCCTCGCCGTGCAACCGGTCCCAGCACGCGTACGTGTGCGCCAGCGACAGTGTCAGCAGGCGCCGCGCGCGGGGGTTGTCGTCGGGGGACTCGGCGGTGAGCAGCGTGGCGGCGTGCAGCAGCCGCCCGGCCGCGCCCGCGACGAACGCCTCGAACTCCCGGGCGCGACGGGCTGCCCGGGACGCATGCCGCTCCAGCACCGCACCTCCCGCCCGACGGCGCCCCTGAGGACGAGGGCCCCGGCCGCTCGCGACGGGGCCCGGTCTCATATCAGGCCAGGGACGGCCCCGAGGTCAAGAGCCGCGTACGGCTCGGGCGGTGTCGCCTACGGCTGGGGC